>JADZAX010000368.1 GCA_020852405.1 Verrucomicrobiales bacterium | reverse complement strand
GGTCGATCCCCGTGGTGATTCACGAATTGCCGATCCATTCAGAAGTGGCGACCGCCATGCAAAAGGATCCGGATTTCTCCAACGGTTACCGTCGGTTTCTCGATTACCTCAAGGAGCTGAAGCCAGCTCCGGTTCTGATTCTGAGCGTCTTGGAGCCGGGCGAATTTGGCGAAACAGACCGTTGCATGGCGGACCGGACCCACCTGAATGAACTGGGGGCGCAGAGCTATTCTCATTTGTTGGGCGAAAAGATTGCCCCATTGGTTGCCGAAAGGGCCCAACAAGCCCGCCCCACCACAGTTACGCCGGAATTACCTTGATCCTCCCTAGGGTTCCCTGATCAGCGAACCGGAGGGGAAATTCCAGCCCCAAAACACCGCAACATCGTTCCCGACGAGAGGTGCAAGCGCCTCCCGGCAAACCAGGACGCGAAAAAGGCGAACCCTGAAGATACAGAGTCCGCCTTTTCAAAGCTTTCTGGATGGGGTGATTAGCGATAACCGCCGCCACCGCCGCCGCCGCGATATCCACCGCCGCCACCGCCGCCGCCGCCGCCACCGCCACCGCCGCGTTTCTTACGGTCGAAGTCACGACCGCCGCCGCCGCCGCCGCCGCCGCCACGACGGTCGCCGCCGTAACCACCGCCGCCGCCACCGCCGCCGCCGCTATATCCACCTCCGCCGCCACCGCCGCCGTATCCGCCGCCACCTCCACCTCCACCGCCGCCGCGCTCACGCTCGATGGCTTCAGAGATGCGGACCGGTCTTCCACCCAGCTGGGTGTTGTCGAGTCCCTTAATGGCAGCTTCACCTGCTTCGCGGCTGTTCAGGGTAACAAAGGCAAATCCACGAGGGCGCCCGGTGTCACGGTCGAGTGGGATGTGCATATCCACCACGTTGCCGTATTGGTCGAATAGGTCGCGAACTTCCGCTTCCGTTACTGAAAAGGGCAGGTTGCCCACAAATAGTTTCATTTTCTTGTACTTGTCTGGATTATTTCACCGAGGAAGGCCGTTCGAACCTGCTGTCATAAGCCCTTTGGCGACAAGCCATTCATCCTTCCTGGGGAAATCAGACACTTGCAACGAGAGGAACAGCAACAGGAGGGCAAAACACCGCGCCGGTGCTGAACAGTCTACCGGAACTGCGAATAGTCCAACAGTTTTCGGGAAGAATCATGGAATTGTCCACGGGCAGACCAAAATTCCGGCCTCTTTGAAGGTCGCCATCACTTCCTGGAGAAAATTCAACGCCCCTTCAGTGTCGCTGTGGAAACAGATGGTATCGGCTTCCAACCCAATTTGTCCCCCATCCTCCGTCGAGATCCGTCCATGAGTTAAGAGATCGCGCATCCGCCTGGCGACCTCCCCGGGACTCGACAACAAGTCCCCTGGCTGCCCCCGGGCAACCAGATGGCCATTGCTTTGATAGCCCCGGTCGGCAAAGACTTCGGCAATGACCCGCCGTCCTTGAACCCGGGCAAGAGCGGCCAATTCGGAATGACCCGGGCAAACAATGGCCAAACTAGGATCTATCCGGTCCAAACCGGCCAAAAAGGCACCGGCAAGAACCCGCTCCCGTCCGAGAAGATGATACAAGGCCCCGTGGGGTTTGACCTGGCGTGGCTGGATGGCCATGCCATGAGCGACCTCATGAAAGGCCCCCATTTGGTCCACCACGAGATGTTCCACCTGAACCGGAGTGACGGGGAACTCCCGGCGACCAAAATGCTCCCGATCGGGAAGTGAGGGATGAGCTCCCACACTCACTCCTCTTTTCTGGGCGGACAGCAAAGCCCTGGTCATGGAATCGACATCCCCGGTGTGCCCGCCACAAGCAATGTTGGCAGAGGTCACCCATTGGAGCAGGGCATCATCAACCAGTCCACCCTCGCCAATGTCGGCATTGACATCAATCTTCATGAACGGCTCCTTTTTAAGGCCACGCCTGCCAGGAACCAAGCCAATTCCCTTTCTTCCTCATCCGCCATCCGGGTGGCCTCGGCGAGATCGACGAGATGGAATCTGACCTGATCTCCGGTCCTCCATTGAGCCACCCGGGGCAAATGGGGAGAAATGACATGGGCCAACCGCGGAGAGCCACCCATCGTCCGGGCATCCGTGAGAAGGACAATGGGTTGGCCGGAAGCAGGCACTTGGATGGTGCCGGGAGCCACGGGCTCCGAGGGCCCCTCTCCCACTGAAAAATGCAATGCGGTCCCCTCCAGGCGAACCCCCATGCGGTCCGCTTGCGCAGTGACGGTGAAGGATTCTCCGAGAAAAGCGGCTCTGGATTTTTCGTGGGCACACTCCCATTGGGCTCCACGAATCACGGCCACCTGCCACCCAGTTGCGTCAGGAACTCGGGAAACCCATTCCTCGGAGGCTCCCCATCGGCAGGGACTGGACAGCCCGACGATTTCGCCCAACCCAAGGGGAATGCGATCTCCAACGGCCAGAGGATGGCCTTCCCAACCTCCGAAGCCAGAACGCAAATCCGTGGATTTTGCTCCCATGACCATGGGAACGTCGAACCCTCCGGAGACAGCCAACCAGAGCCGGCAGCCCCTCCGCGCATACCCAATGCGCAGGCGGTTGCCAGCGGCGACCGTGCCCGGACGCCCCGGCGGGAGAGCCCCCTGGTCACTCCGGACGGTGACATCCGCTCACGACCAAGCCACCTGGCGGTTGTCGGAAAAGACCAAATCAAGCCCTCCAAACGCGATTTCAAGCACTGCGGCGCCCCCTTCGTTGCCCACCAGAGCATTGACGATCCTGACTCCACGAGGATCGCAGACGCCTCCCGGACTGACCCCGAGGTGCCTGAAACCGGAACGCCCCAGATCCTGAACAAGCACCTGGCCACCGCACCGTCGGACTTCGCACCAGCCACTCATGAGGTGCCCGGTCCTTCGACGAGCCGCCGGGTCAAATCCTCCACCGAGACGACCCCGATCGCCCGACGGTTTCCCCCCACAACCACCGCAAGCTGCTGTCCCGCCCGGCGGAGAAGGCGGATGGTATTCAATGCCGGCTCCTCAGGCTGCACTCGCACAGCCTCTGAGGCATGCAGTTTCACCGCCCCGGTGGCCTGGCCCCGGCGGATCAACGCAAAAACATCAAGCATCCCCACCAGATCGCCGCGCCGGTCCATCAGGGGGAATTGATCATAATCGACCCGCTTCGCCAATTCCAGAAGCGTCTCGACAGGCATCCCTTCGGGGATCGCCGTGACCCGGTCAAGTGGCAGCATGACATCACGCACAAGGACTTTAGGAAAATCCAAGACGCCCCGGATCAACTCGGTCTCTTCAGGAGAGAGCCGACCTTCCCGGGAGAAAACCTCCGTCAACGCGCGGAATTCCTCCCGACTGTGTTGCGCCTCCTCCGGATCCTGTCGCCCCAATTCATCGGTCCACTCGGGGTGACTTCCGGAAAAACGGCCCACCAAAAATTCCGCTACCGCGGCAACTGCACGCACCGCAGGGCAGAGGGTGTAATGCAGAAGCCGCAGAACCGGGAGAGTCAGCGCCAACATCCGGTATGGGAAGCGGCGGAAGAGTGATTTGGGCAGAATCTCCACCCAAAAAAAGTAGACCGGCAGGGAAATCAGAAGCGCCAGCCAGATCCCCCAACCGCCGAGCCATTCGACGGTGAAATGCGCGATCAGCCCGAAGGCGAGCAGGTTCGCGGTGGCATTGACGATCAGGATGGAGATGAGAAGATGAAGCCGGTGCTGCAGAATCCGCTCCAATTTGGCCGCTGCCGGATGGTGTTCCTTGGCACGTTGCCGGAGCCTTACCCGGCTGATCGCCAGCACCCCGGCCTCAAGACCGGAAAAAAGGAAAGAGACCAGCAGGCTCACGACGATCAAGGACGTGAAATTCATGACTGAACACCCCCTTTCATAACGGCACTCGCGTTTCCGGAATCCTCCTCTTCCGCCTCGGGCAGAAGCGGGGTTTCCAGAATCAGATCCACGATGCGGCGGCCCCGGCAACGTCTCACGAACACCGGCACACCGGAAATTTCCAGGCGTGTCCCCGGCGTTGGCAGGCGGCCGGCCTCAAGGAAGACCAGTCCCCCAATGGTTTCGACCTGACCGGTGTTGAACGAGGTTCCGAGTCGCTCATCAAGGTCTTCCAAGCGCACATCCCCATGAACCAGCACCCGGGCCGGGCCCAGCGCCCGGATATCCTGTTCCTCCAAATGATGGGGGGCCACTTCATCAAGCATTTCCTCCATCACATCAGCCCAGGAAAGGACTCCCGCCACCCCCCCGTATTCATCCAACACCACGGCGAGGTCCCGAGGGCGGTGCACCACGGTGCGGAATGCTTCCAGGAGGTTCATGGACTCCGGAATGAAGACCGGCGGATCCGTGCAATCCTTGAGAGCAATGCCCGGATTGCGCAACCATTTCCTCACGTCCAACACGCCCACCACATGGTCGGGCGTGGACTGGTAGACCGGAACCCGCCAGTGCTTCCCCCGTTGCAACTGCTGGCGCAGATCCTCCTCGGGGATGTCCTCTGGGACCATGGTGACTTCGATCCGAGGGGTCATGGAAAACCGCACCGATTCATCCCCAAGGTGCAGAATTTCCTGGAGCAGGTCCCCTTCTGTCTTGGAGAGACTCCCCTGCTCACAACGCATCTCGATCAGGGTTTCCAGTTCCTCGTCGGTGAGGCCGTCACGCGATTTCACCTCCGGCAGAATCCTGGCCAACAACCGGTCGGTGGAGGCGGTGACCCGCTCGGCGAACCCCATCATAAGACCGGAAAGCCAATGAAACGGTCCCCCCGCCCAGCGGAAAACGCGTTCCGGTGAGGAGATCGCGATGATTTTGGGAAGAAGCTCTCCCAGGAGCACGAGCACCCCAAAAACGGAGGCCAAGACCATCACCGGACGTCCAGGGAAAAGGGGCTGCAGTTGCCGGGCCAGGAGCAGGCCAGTCACGGCGAGGACGAGATTCGAAACCGTGCTCATCAGAACGGCCTGATTGGCACTGCGACGGGGCCGCAGGCGGAATCTGGCAATGATCTCGGACAATCCCGGAGCCCGTTTGGCGAGGTATTCAAAGTGGTGATCCCGCAAAAAGAGCAGGGCCGTCTCCAAGGCGGAGAACATCGACGCCACGACTAAAGCCAGCAACACCAGCGATGTCGTCAGACCCAGCAACGGCAGGTTCATGAACCACCCACCCCTCCGGGCAAGCCTGGGTATTCCAATTCAATCATGTTTGGGCAGCCAAAGCTGCTTGGGAAATACCGGCGGTGGGACTCGAACCCACACTCCCGAAGGAACACGATTTTGAGTCGTGCGCGTCTACCATTCCGCCACACCGGCCCATTCCCAAATGGACAAAGGAGAAGCGTCCACCTTAGGGGGAGCTGAGGAAAAATGCAAGCACGGCCGCAAAGAATTTCAGCCGAGTCGGTCAGAATATCGGTCTCCCGGAAATCGGAGCATGCTCCCTCCACTGAAGGAGGTCCTTGGTCATCCGGAAGGGTTATTTATTCCGGAAAAGTCCGCTCAGAACCACCTCCCGGACAAGATCTTTGATTCCTCCGCCCTGTTTTTCCGCCTCGCGAACAATTTCATCCATCGCCTGCCGATCGGAAAAAGACAGACCGGCACCCGTGGCATAGATGGCGAGATTGTCCGCGAGAGTCCGCTGCAGGCGGGTGCGCTCGCCCACCAGTAGGCTGCGGAACTCCTCGTAGCCGGTGAATGCTCTGCCATCTGCCAGAATTCCGGACGCATCCACCGGGGGGCCCCATTTGTATTGAACGCCCGGCCTCCCCGGAAGTTTGCCGGTGGGACGGTCCCCTTTGTCTTGCGATCGGTAGCGTTCCCGGAATCCCCCAATGACGTCGAAACTTTCCAAGGCAAATCCCGGGGGATCCATGGTCCGGTGGCAGGAGGCGCAGGTCTCCGAATTGCGGTGTTTCGCCAGTTGCTCCCGAATGGTGGTGCTGCCGCGGGTATCCGGTTCGACAGAGCCGACATTGGGTGGAGGCGGAAGCGGGGGCAGTCCGAGAAGGTGCTTCATGACCCAGGCGCCCCGCAGCACCGGGGAAGTCACGGTGCCATTGGCCGTCACTTTCAGAATGCTGGCCTGGGTCAGCACTCCCCCGCGGAGGCTGTCCCCGGGCAGACTGACATGCTGGAACCGCTCCCCGGTGACGCCGGGGATCCCGTAATGCTCAGCCAAACGGCGGTTCAACATGGCGAAGTCGGACTTCACCAGATGAGTGACATCAAGATCCTGCTCCAACATTTCCCGGAAATAGGCTTCGGTTTCCCCGACCATGGACATTTTGAGGCTTTCATCAAACGCCGGATACAATTTCATGTCGGGAGAGGTGGCATCAATGCGGCGCAATTCGAGCCATTGTCCCGTGAAATTCCTCACCAAACCAGTGGCCGTCCTCGGATCCATCACCATGCGGTCGACCTCCCTCCGCAGAACTTCTGTCCGGATCAGAGCCCCACTGGTGGCCAGTTTCAGGAGAGTCTCGTCAGGCGGGGCGCTCCAGAAAAAATAGGAGAGCCGTGAAGCCAGGGCATATCCGTTCAAAGGCCCCACCGGTTCTTCAAAAAGCAGGAACTGAGGAGAAGTCAGGATGGCCTTGAACCCCACCCGGGCCGCTTCTTCGAAGCTGCTTCCTTCGGTCATCGCGGCTTGGGCCAAAGCCACGAATCGTTCCGCCTCGCCAGCTTCGAGCGTTCTCCGAAAGGCCCGCGTCGCGAAAGAGGACACTACGATCTTGAGGGACGAGGAGGGATCCTCCGGAGCCAGTTCAAAGGCAAGTTTTTTTCCGTTCCGGTAGGGTTGGCGGTTTTTCTCATACTCCCGCAAGGGAACCCCAGGAAACAGGGACTTGGTGCTGGGGGGAGGCCAACTCGTCTGCAATGGCCCCTCGACCTCCACCCATTCCACCGCGAGACCGCGGCCCTGGTAGTCGGCGGCCCCGATTCCGTAGACCCCTTTGCCTTCGTCGTCATACCCGACTCCCAGTGCACCCAGAAAAATGCCTTCATTCCCCTCCAACCGGGCCTCCAGTTCGACGACGCGCGCCTTGTCGGCGGGAAGGTCAAACCAGCCAAGCAAGCGCTTTTCCCGGTAGTTGTCGGCGTAGACTTTCAAGGCCACCGGCTCACCATGGGTTTGATACCCGTAGGCGGAAATGCGGAACCGGTAGGTGCCAGCCACGCGGAGGGGAATTTTCTTGAACCGTGCCCGGTAGTCGCCCTCACTGAAGAACACCACCGCATGGGGCAGTTCTTTGATCGTCACCACATGCTTGTTGCCCGAGGCTTTGTCTTTCACCGTGCCCGGAGGAGTGTCGAGGTTTTTCCGCACCCCGTCTTCGTCCTGATAACTGAAACGCCCCGAGACCTGCACCGGGGCTTCCGTCAACGTGATCGCCGCTTCGATGGCAGCGTCCGCAGCCTCGAGATACTTCTCGATTTGAAGCGTGGAAAGTCTCAGTCCCTCGGCCACGGTGTCGAATCCGTGGGCCGGGGTGTCCTCCGGCAGGATGGCCTGGAGCGGCAGGTCGATCCCCAGCAGGGTGTGGAGGGAATTTTCATACTCCACGCGGTTCAAGCGCCGCAGAATGGTGCGCCCGTGGGCGGCCTGCTCGCGGGCCGAGACTTCGTGAAGGGCTTTCCCGGCAGCGCTGAGGAAGGCCGTCAGGTCCCCAGCCGCAGGACGGGGCTTTTTCTCCGGTGGCATTTCTCCCTTGGCAACCCGGTCATGGATGTGGACCCACTCTTCAAAATTCTCCCGCACCGTGGGCTCCCAGGAAAGGTTGGCAAGGTCGAGCCCCCCCTTCTTGACATCACTGTCGTGGCATTCAACGCAGTGGCTCTCCAAAAAGGCCTGCGGAAAGGGGCTGGCCGGAGCTCCCAGAACCGACGGAACGATCAGGCTGGAAACTCCCGCAACCAGGAATAAAGAAAGAAAGACAGGGCGCATCAAGGGCCAAGATACGCCGACCGCAGATAGTCGCCAAGCCCGGGATGCCGGGCGCCGATGCGCCACCTCAAATCTCGACGAGGCACCAGGAATCTGCTTTGCTGGGTCAGCTTTCCATTTCCAAATCATGAACCGTCCTCTCCTGCTCGCCATGGTCCTGGCCCTCTGCCCCTGCCTCCGCGTCATCGCCGGGCCAGCGCAGGCTATGCCGCCGGGCTACACCCTGCCGACGCTTGATCTTTCAGCCGACAGCTCCCGGCAGTTCCTCGTCGATCGTGAGCCCGGTCAGTATCTCGGACATCCCACCACGGTTTTGTTGGAAGATGGGCAGACCATTCTCTGCGTTTATCCCAAAGGTCATGGAGCGGGAGCGATCGTTTACAAACGCAGCGCGGATGGCGGCCGCACCTGGAGTGACCGTCTGCCCACACCCGCCAATTGGAGCACCAGCCACGAAGTCCCCACCATCCACCGATTGGTGGATCCCGATGGCAAAAAGCGGCTGGTCGTTTTCTCAGGACTCTACCCCATCCGCATGGCCTCGTCGGAAGATGACGGCCAGCACTGGACGCCCCTGGAAAAAATCGGTGATTTTGGCGGCATTGTGACCATGGGATGCGTCACTTCGTTGACCACCGGACCGGGGCATTACCTCGCACTGTTCCATGACGATGGCCGATTTTTCAATGGCGGACCCTTCTCCAGCAACGGCTCACCCAGCGGCCTTTCCGACCAGGTCTGGACGGTCTACCAGACCAACACCAAAGACGGTGGGAGGTCCTGGTCCCGTCCGGTACCGATTGCCGTCAGCAACGGAGTCACCGGTCCCCACCACTGCGAGCCCGGCATTCTGCGCTCACCCGATGGAAAGCAGCTCGCCGTGCTGCTGCGGGAAAATTCACGCCGCTTCAACAGCCATGTCATCTACTCCGAAAATGAAGGAGCCACCTGGAGCGAACCCGTGCAGTTGCCGGCCGCCCTGACCGGGGACCGCCACACCGGAGTCCACACGCCGGACGGACGGCTCTTCATTTCCTTCCGGGACACCACCCGGGAATCTCCCACCAAAGGCGATTGGGTCGCCTGGGTGGGCACCTGGGACGATCTCATGTCAGGTCGTCAAGGCCAATACCGGGTGAGGCTGATGGACAACACCAAGGGGGCCGACTGCGCTTATCCCGGCGTGCTCGTGCAGCCGGACGGCACCATTGTGACCACCACCTACGGTCACTGGACGGAAGGGCAGGCGCCTTACATCGTCACCGTCCGGCTCCGCATGGAGGAACTGGATGCCTTGGCCAAAAAACCATAGTGAACGAACTCCCCGCGGGGAAGTTTATCCCGCAAGTCGGTAGTGCTGCTGACCGGCCTGGAAAAACAAGGCAAGGTCAGGCGATCACCGGGAAGATCGGCCTTCCGCTCGAGATCATGAGCGGGCGGTTCTGAGTATCGGTGATGTGTTCGGAGGGATCGATCCCCATCAGGTAGTAAATAGTGGCCGCGAGATCCTCCGGAGTCACAGGATACTCAGCGGGAGCGGTCCCGGTGGCATCGCTCGCGCCATGCACGTAGCCGCCTTTGACCCCGCCCCCGGCCAGGAGGACGGTATAGCATTGTGGCCAGTGATCACGGCTGACGTTCTTGTTAATCTTGGGGGTGCGCCCAAATTCCCCCATCCAGACGACCAGGGTTTCATCAAGCAGTCCCCGCTGTTCCAGATCGTTCAGCAGGGTCGGCAGGGTCACATTGGTGATCGGGAGGTGGTATTTCTCCACAATCGGAAACATCCTGGTATTGTTGAATCCATGGGTGTCCCAACCGCCTTCAGTGGTGCTCTGCCCCCCGATGCTGGAGGAAAAATAGCAGGTCACAAAGCGGACGCCATGCTCGACGAGACGCCGCGCCAGCAGGCATCCCTGACCATAGGTCGTGCGGCCGTAGGCATCCCGGATGACTGCGGGCTCGCGGGAAAGGTCGAAGGCTTCCCGGACCCGTGAACTGTCGAGGAGAGAAAGGGCATTCCGGTAATACTCGTCCATCCCCCGGGCCTCGGTCGAAGTTTCCAGGAGCCCTGACTGCCGGTCGATGATTTCCTGAAGCCCCCGGCGGGAGCGCAAGCGGTCGATGGAGAGATGGGCCGGCAGGCTGAACTCCGGCAAAGTGAAGGACGACTCATTCGGATCCCGCCCAACGAAGAGCGGATCGTGGCGTTTCCCAAGGAAACTGGCTCCCTGTCCCGGCGTCTTGGATCCGTCCGCAATGACATGAGGGTAACTGACAAAAGAGGGAATGCCGGGATCGCGCATCGGCAGAAACCGGTCGGCCACTGAACCATAAGCGGGGCGCAGATCGATCGAATCTCTGAGCCGTTGGTCATCCGTCGGGGGAGCGTTGCCGCTCAAAGCATAGTACCCCGCCGAGTTGTGGTTTTTCATCGTGTGATGAATCGAACGAATCAGCGTGCAGAGATCCAGGAGCGGGGCGAGACTGGGCAGATGCTCGGTGATCTCAATGTCGGGACTGCTGGTCCGGATCGGTTTGTGGGGGCTCCGGTATTCGCTGGGGGACTCCGGTTTCATGTCGAACATGTCGACATGGCTCGGCCCCCCCCATTGGAAAAGGAAAATCACCGACTTGGCCCGAATGCGGGGCGCCGGAAGTCCCGAATCCAGAGTCGTGGCCGCCCGGGCGCGCCCCAAGGTGGACTCATTGAGGCCCAGCATGCCGAGCGCACCGGCCCGGAGCAGACTGCGCCGGCTGAAAACGCCGCGCCAAAGGGATTCATCGAACGCATTCATCAGTGTATCAGCGTCGGAGCAGGAACTCTTTTGCATTGACCAAGGCCCATCCGAGATCTTCCCAGGCCGCACGGACTTTCCCGGGAGCGGCTTCCGCCCAATGTCGCCGGGCGGCCTCACGCTCGGGCGCGCGGGGAGCCCGCCCAACCAAGGCCCACCAGAGGTCATCGATGGCGGCGTCGGTTTCCGGAGCCCCGGCCAGACGTGCCACCAGTCCGTGATCAGAGCGCAGGGAGCCGTCCAGCACGGTTCCGCTGGTCAGCTCGAAAACCTGGGCCAGGCTGGAGTCACCCGCACGTTCCGTCTCGGTGTTCATCAGCCGCAGCGGTTTGCCAAAAAGAGTGAGAAAGCGGTCACAGGCACTGGGAGATCGGTCGTTGTAAACGGCTTTCACGCCGGGGAGTTCCGCAGCCAGCAAAGGCTGTTGGTAGCCGTTGAAACGGGATTCCCCGCCCAGAGCGCCGTGGAGGGAATCCAGAATTTGTTCGGCCGACAACCGCCTCGCGACCATGTGGGTGTAGTTCATGCCCGTGGCATCCCCCCGCATTCCGCCCGGGACATCTCCTGCGAGTTGGTAGGTTGAGGAATTGCAAATGAGGCGGATCAGATGTCTCAAATCATAACCGCTCGTCGCCAGTTCCCCCGCCAGCGCATCCAGCAGAGCCGGGT
>JADZAX010000367.1 GCA_020852405.1 Verrucomicrobiales bacterium | reverse complement strand
TATCCCTGGATGAACTCGCTCTTCCAGGATGGGCCGACCATCAGCTGGTTGTTGGCGGAAAGCCTTCAGGTGCAGCACGCCCGGCGCAGTGTGGCACCGGAGCGCCTCGCCAGCCTGCTCTTGGAGCGCGAAGAGGAAATCATCAGCCAGCAGGATTATTGGAACCTGACCCACCTCACGGAAAACCTCATGACCGACCTGGAGATCCGGGAACTGCCCAAGGTCTGGATCATCGGGGGCGATGGCGCGCTGGGCGATATCGGCTTCCAGAACCTGAGCAAGGTCATGCTGCAGAACCGTCCCAATGTGAAGGGGCTCATGCTCGACACCCAGGTGTATTCCAACACCGGCGGTCAGAACTCCGACAGTTCCAACATGCTCGGCGGTTATGACATGAACCAATATGGCCGGGCTTCCCAGGGCAAACTCAATGAAAAGAAGAGCGTCGCCGAGGCTCTCACCGCCGGTCATGGTTCTCCCTACATCGCCCAGGTCAGCATCGTCAATGCCGCCAAGCTCTACAAATGCATCCTTGATGGCATCGAATACCGCGGCACCGCGTTCTTCCAGTGCTACACGACCTGTCAGCCCGAGCACGGGGTGGGGGATGACCTTTCCGCCCGCCAGGCCAAGCTTTCCCGCGACAGCCGGGGCATGCCGGAGTTTGTCTTCGATCCCCAGAAAGGCGAAACCGGCACGGAATGCTACGATGTCTCGGGCAATCCGAGTGTGAACCGTGACTGGTGGGAAACCTCCTTCTCGGACAAGTCCAAATACCTCTACACGGTGGCGCATTGGGCGACCACGGAGGCCCGCTTCCGCAAGCACGTCAAACCGATCAGCGAGTCGGAAGCCTCGGAAATGGTTCCTTTGGAGGACATTCTGGTTTGTCTGACCCAGGACGATGTCGTCAAGCGCCGGGTTTTTGATCCTGCGCACCGCGCCTATGTTCCGGATTTCGGCGTCTTCATCATTGCCGAAAGCAATGGCAAGAAGCGCTGGTATTCCGTGAGCCGGCAGGTCGTGCTGTTCTGCGTCGAGCGCCGCAAGGCTTGGCGTCTCCTCCAGAGCCGGGCCGGTGTGGTCAACAAGGACTACCTCGCCCAGAAGTCGCTCCTCGCCAAGGTCGACAAGGGAGAGATCAGCCTCGATGACCTGCGGGGGCGCACCCGTGAGCTTTGGGACGCCGAGGTCGCGGTGGTGGGCTGAGGTCCCCAGGTGGCCCGGACCCGGTTCCGGTCTTTTCAAAAATGCCTCCGGGTTCAGCGAATCCGGGGGCATTTTTTGTTTGCCCCGGGGGCTTGGATCATGGCATCGTTGGGCATGTTCAGCAGTTTTTCCCAAGGTGCGCGTTTCCTTCTCGCTTTCACCATCCTGCCCTGCTCGCTAGGGGCGCAGGACAAAGACAAGGCTGCGGAGTTCACCCAGCAGCTCCGGCAGGGGCTTTTGAAATGTGATCTCGATCCCTTGGTGAATTTGCCCGACGTGTTTTCCGTGACTCCGGATCAACTGGATGCCCTGTTTGCTGTGCCGGATGGGGTGACGGTCAAGAAAAACCCGCTTTTTGCCTGGATGACCTCCAACCGGGAGCGGGCGGTTTTTATGCGGCAACCGTTCTCCAATGTCCGGATCGATTTTTCCCTGTTCGGCGGGGCAGTGCCTGCCGAAGAAGTGGTGGTCGACTTTATCGATGGGAAACTCAACGGTATCTCCTTTTCTCTCTACAACCGGGGGGATTCCGGCGATATCAAGTCCGATGAATTCCTGGCCCGGTTCAAGCTGTGCGGACAGAAAATGGGTGAGCTTCTGCAAGCCCGGCCATCCGCCCGGACAGCCAATCCCACCCAAGGGCTGCTGCTGGAAGGATGGGCTTGGATTTCTCCCAAAGGGATGGCGTTGCTCGAGCAGAATCCGGAGGCCACGACCGGCAAGCCGGAGTTCCTGCGGTTGAAGGTGGCTCCCCGAACCGCCAAGGGCGCTTTCGCCGCCGCCTTCCAGGAACGGGCCTCGGCCGTCAAACTTTCCGACTTGCCAAGAAACGTGGTGCGTACCCCCGAAGGGGAGGTCTTCATCAAAGGCATTCCGATGGTCGACCAGGGACCCAAGGGATATTGCGTGGTGGCGAGCGCCCAGCGGCTTTTTGAATACTACGGCATTCCCGCCGACCAGCACCAGATCGCCCAAGTGGCCGGGAGCGATGCCCAGTTCGGAACCAGTTCCGTGGCCATGTCGGAGGCGTTGGGAAAGATTGATTACCGATTCAAGACCCGATTCAAAATTCTGGGCATGATCACCAATGCCGGCACGTTGGCGGAAGTGGATGGCCGGAAAATGACCGTCGGGAAAACGCTTTCAGAAGGGGATTTTGTCAAAGCCATCCGAACCTACATCGATGACGGCATTCCACTGCTCTGGGGCTTGGAGCTCGGAAGCTATCCCGAGGAACCGGCGATTGCCCAGCAGACCGGTGGTGGGCACATGCGCATGATCATCGGCTACGATGACAAAGATGGGAAAGTGCTCTTCAGTGATTCCTGGGGCGCCGGGCACGAGAAAAAGCGGATGACCTACAGCAATGCCTTTGCGGCCACTCATGGTCTTTTTGCGATGTTCCCGACGGTGCATTGATTGCCTTCCTCCGGGTCCACCGGTGACTCCGGGGAGAGGATCCAGAAGCATTGGTGGGATGGTGCGTTCCGCGCTATTCCGGTAGAGGGGGCGGCACGGCTTTGAAAAAACTTCGCTATTTGCCAATTTTTTTCATCGCTCCTGCTTGCTCTCGTCCGTTTCCTGCTGACAGGTAAACCATGCCTATGAAGAATTTGGAGGAATCCATCGGATTCACCCCCACTGGGGATGTGCCGTTGGCCCGCGCGCGTTTATTGGAATTTGCCAATCTCAAGTTGGCGTCGAAAGGATTTGTCGTTCCGATCATTCAGGAGGCCCACGATTCCCCTCTGCTGGACTTCGGACGCTCCCTGCTGGCGAATTTCGAGGAAAAATTCCGGCTTTTCGGCGACACCCTCAGTCCGGTGGATCAGGCGATCCACGAGTTCCTGTTGGACTATCTGGGGGATGAGGTCGACGGCGTATTCCAGCCCGACGACAAACTGGTGCCCTCGGGAGCCCTCATTTTGGAGCGGCATGGACTGGCTCGGGAGCTATCACTACCCCCGGACAGCGATTCCTTTGTTTCACCTATTTTGTCATCCTACCGGGTCGAGCAGGGCGTGTGTCACAACCCCGCCCGTGACCGGCGCACCACCGAAGGCGTCTTCCACATCGTCGAAGGCCCGCTCCGGATTCCTGAGGACAAGCGCGCGGGTCCCAAGGGCGTCTTCGCCCGGCTTCTCTGGCACGCCTTGCATCCCCCGGCGGACCACCTCTGCCTGCCTTACACGGCCAATCTCCCCGGTCCGGACCAGGCCAGGACCTTTGTGTCCCTCCTCCTCCGTCCCTTGGTTTGCCCGGAAGTGCCGGGAATCATGGCCCGGAGGACCATGGAAACCCGCTTTTTTGCACCGGGGGTGCTGGTCAGCAATCTGGATTTTGTGGAGTCCATTTTTGGCAATGCCGGGGATCCCTATCTGCCCGAAAACGATGCCCGCCTCGACGCCGGACGATGGAGTGGTCACACCGGATGCGTGATTCTGGCGCCTCACTTGCCGTCTCTGAGGAAAATCGATCTCGGACTGCCCCACCTGGATGATGCCTCCGACCGGCAGAAGCGGGATGGCATGTGCTGGGAAACCGAAGACGAACTCTACAATGGCGGCCAGGCGTTCAAAGTCGCCTGCCGGGACAACCGGGGTGTCATGGTGACCCTGATCGCCGACAGTTACTACGGCTACTGCAAAAAGGAGGTCAAGACCCAGATCAGTTTTGCCGCCAACCTCGGGGGACTTTGCGAAGAGGAACATGCCGGCGGGGCTCTCACTTTCCCTGCCTCCGACCTCGGGGAACATTTCTCTCTCAGTGGTTTCGACCGTCCGGTGGACCACAAGTGGGAGGAGACAGTGGCGCGCCACGGGCATCTCATGCATCTCCAGCCGGAGGGCTACGGCATCGACCGGATCCATCCCGACATTGTGTATCTGCCTGAAACCGCGGAGATGGATCTCCGGGAGCAGAAGATCACCTGGCCTGGAGTCGCAGGGGAGACCGTGAAGCTCAAGATGAAGTCCGGCCATACCTACGTGCTGCCCTCCGGATACAAGATCAACATGATGCAATCCGTCCGGGGCCAGCGTTGGCGCCTTGCCGGCACCCAGGCGGAGGGCACTTTCTGCCACAAGCCCTGCACCGTTTCCGGCGGAGGAAAATCCGAGATTTCCAAGTCCCTCGCGGACGCCATGATCAGCGGTCCGGTCATTGTGCGGGACATCGCCGAGGATGCCCGCCTGGCGGAGGCTTTGATCAACCGGGATTACGGGGACCGGTTCAAGGTCCCGCCGCCTGCCACAGGACGCCCGAGCCGTCCGCTCCTTTCTCAGGAACGGTCCTTTGGCTCCGTCGTCCGGATGTTGACGCCTTCGGAGCAGTTTACCGATGCCTACAATGGCTGGCTGGCCGGGATTCCTGACCACGTCCGGACGTTCGTTCTCAGCATCAAGCGGAGTTACCGTCCCGAATGGGGAGACGATTGGAAAAGCCGGTTTTCTGTCGACACCATCGACGGGTTTCCCGGGTTTGAACTCAAACTCCACAATCAAAAGCTCATCACCCGTTACCTCCGGGTCGGATTTTGCGAGGACGGCTCCTGGCGGGTTTTCAGCCTGCGGAAGGACTTTTCCCCGGCCGACAAACTGCAGCGGGAGGATGACATCACAGCGTCGGTCGTGGTGTCGGCGGACCGGCTCAAGGGGCTTCATCCGGGGCTCACGGCCCGCGCCTACAAGTTCTCCGAGAACTGTGAATACCGTCTGTTCCAGCGTCCCGATGATGCGGTGATCCGCGGCTACGACCGGGTCACGGAGGAGGATTTCTCGCGGGGAAATCACTTTTTCTCAAACTATGAGCCGATCCCGCGGGTACGAGCCGGGGAACTGGTCGAGGACGTGGTCCGTTTCTGCCAGTTCACCGAGCCCATGCAGGAACTGCTACATCGCCTTGCCGCCACCCCCGGTCCCGACTTTTTCGTGCTCACCGCCTACCCCCGTCTGGTCGATGGCAAGCCCACCAAGAATCCCCGCTATCTGCAGACCCGGCCGGATTTGGAGAATCCCCGGGCAGAATACCTGGCCCTCATCGGAGCCCGGCTCTACCGGAGATTGGAGGCGGACCAGCCGGTGCTTTTCCCGGTCAATGCGGTGCTCCCGGGACGGAGAAACAACCCGGCGGAGCCCGGCAGCGGCATCCGCCCGCTCGCGGTGTTCGGACCGGTGCATTACCAGGAGTTGCCCGAGCTGTTCATGGATTTCATCGCCAGCCTGACCGGGAAATCGCCGTCGACCACGGGAGCCGGATCCGAAGGGGCGCTCACCAAAGGCCCCTTCAACGCTCTCCTTCCCATCCACGACCTCAACAACGCCCTCGTGTCCTACCTCCTCACCGGAGCCCATGGATTCAGCAGTGCCGCCGGTCACATTGGTCGGAAATACCGGGTCGACCACGACATCAGTCTCGTCGTCCCGGAAGTCTGGAGCCGCATGCATCTCCGGGAGCGGGAACCCGCCTGGCTCATCGCCGAGGGGTGCCTCGAGCGCGTCACTGACGTCCAGACATCCGATGGCCGCACCGTCGCCGCGAGTCGGCTCGGCTACCGGATCACTCCCTTGTTTGTGGAGCGCTTTTTCGGGCGGGTCTTCAGCAAGCCGGGCAATGTCTTCACGGAGGACATGCTGCGTCCGGAAC
>JADZAX010000366.1 GCA_020852405.1 Verrucomicrobiales bacterium | reverse complement strand
CGTCCTGTTTGAAATAGCGCGGTGCCAAGCCTGCGCCCCCGGTGGTGCTCTGCGCGGCGAAGGCGTCGGGGTTGATCCCATAGAGTCCCGCGAGCTCCTTGTTGGCAAAGGTGTAGTCGGAATCGAGGAATCGCGCCACAGGCCCATTGGTCTCAAGCAGATGCCGGAAGTAGATTCGCGTTTCCTGACGCATGGCGGGTTCGAGCCGGTCGTCATAGTAGATAGCGAAACGGTGCGGATCCGGTGCCATGGAGCCGAGCTTCGACAGCCGCAGCCAGCCGTCGAGGAACTGATCGACAAAGGCATCCGAGCGCGGATCAGCGAGGAGCCGCTGCGCCTCGGCGCGGATGGTGGGGGCATCCTGGAGTTCACCCGCAACGGCACGTTTGAGGAGTCGTTCATCCGGCATTGAGGCCCAGAGGAAATAGGACAGCCGAGAGGCGATCTCGTGACCGTTCAGCGAATCGTCCTTTTCTTCCCGATAAATGAAGCCCGGAGAGCAGAGGATCGCCTTGAGTCCTTCGCGGATGGCGGCTTGTGGGTTCATTCCCTTGGCTTCAGCGGCTTGGACGAGATCCACGATAGGCGCGACCTCGTCATCTTGAACGGGACGCCGCCAAGCCAGGCTCGCGAAGTGCTGAAGCACACCGTTCGCAGACTTGGACTGATAAGGCTGATCGCCAAAAATGACGCGATGGCTTGCCGGTGGCCACACTTCATTGAGCGGGCCATCGACCTCGACGGCGTGAAGCCGGATGCGCGGAGATTCGCCGAAGTGAAACCCGATCCATCCGCCATAGAGCTTTTTGCGCTCCTCAAACTGAGCGAGGCCAGCGGCATCGAGCGTGGCTTTGGCGTGCTCATTGAAATAGTCGTTCATGCGGTAGTTCGAATTGGTCGGCCCATTGGGGAAGCCAAGCCTCGGGAACTGGCCCTGGTCCAACCACACGCGGCATTCCAGCCAGACGCGTTCGTCGTCGGGCAGATCCCAAGTCGCAATGTGACGCTGCCCCGCCTGCTCGTGCGTCGCGGCAAAGGTTCGCGCTTCCTTGTTGGCCGGATCGATCCCTTGCAACGTCGCGGTGAAGAGGGAGAGACGGATGGGTTCGGATGCGTCCCACAGCGATCGCCAGCGCTTGAACTCTTTCTCCACGAGAGCGTGGCGGAATTTTGCCTCCGCCTGGATGCGCACCCGGTACCAGCCACTCACGGGAGCACCGCTGTCGCTCATGTCATCGAGCGGATGATACATCGCATAGGGCGCGCCGCCGGCACCGATTCGCTGGCAAAGGTCCTGGTAAGTCTGCTGCTGTTTGGTCTTCTTGTAGTAGCCGATGGCCTGCTGCTGCTCCGCTCCGGTGGTGCGGTCAAAGGGCGGGCGCATGTCCCAATGCCGGCTCTCTGGCTTCGAACCGAACTGGACCGCGCGGTCCACGATGTCCTCCGCGGCCTCCAGATATTGGCGCAGCAGAAAACTCGAGGTGACGAGCGTGCCGCCGTTGCTGACGAAACCGTGCGAGCGCTGGTCTCCGGGAAATGCCGCCGTCGGGTCACTGCCAAGTTCGAGCTGAAGCAGATCGCGGATCGTGTTGCGGTATTCGTCGCGGTTCAGCCGGCGCAGGATGGTCTGGTGGTCTTGGCGAGGCTTTTTCGAATGATGCTGCACCAGCCGAGATTCGAGATCGAGGATCGCGGCCTCGCGTTCTTCCGCCGTTGGTTGCGGTTTGTCAGCAGGCGGCATGAATCCGCGCTCGACTTGCTCCAGGCAACGCAGCCAGGTTGCCGCGTTGGCATCGCTGACCGAAGGATCGAGGCTTTCCAGCGAAAGCTTCCCGTTTCTCGTGGAGTCATCGTGGCAATCCAGGCAGCTTTCCTGGATCAACGCAGGCAGCCCGGCGGGTTCGGCGCGGCAGATGAAAGACGGGATGCAAAGCGCAAAGACGGCGCAGCCTCGCCGGCAACCCGGCAGGTTTTGGCGGGGATTGATCATGGCTTCAGGTGAGGGGTAAAGGTGTTCAAGCACCGAAGGTGTTCAGGGTTCCCGTGCTCTGCCCGAAGCGTTCCGTTTCCACGCCGAACTGTTGCGCCATCGCCAGGTAGAGATTGCAGAGCCGGACACGCTGGCCTTTTTCCGCTGGCATCACGGCGTGGGTCACATGCCGGTGACTTCCTCCCGCGAGAAGCACGGGCAGGTTTGAGTTGGTGTGGGCGCTGCCGTCTCCCATGCCGCTGCCGAACAACACCTGCGTGGACTCCAGCAGCCCGCGCTCGTCGAGCTTCTGCACAAAGCGGGCGAGGTGATCCATCTGATACTTCTCGATCTTGCGCATCCCGGTCATCAGGGTGGGCTCCTTTCCGTGATGCGAATAGGCGTGATATCCTTTCGGCTCCAAGCCAACGCCCTTGGCATCGAAACCGCCTGGAACCTCGATGGTGGCCACATGCGTCGAATCCGTCTCCAGCGCCAAGGTGATCAAATCAAAGAGGATGGGCAATTGCTGCGTCACCGGGCCGTCTTTCGGTTCTGCCACATCGATCTTCGGACGCGGACGATGAATCCACTGCTGCTCCTGCTGAATGGCCAACTCGACCTCGCGCACCGACGTGAAATACTGATCCATCTTCGTCTGGTCCCGCTTGCTGAGCCGCTTGTTCATCGCGTCTGCCTGAGCTTGGACCGCGTCGAGAATCGATCCCTGCCGGTCGTAGCGTTGACTCCTTGCCGCGGCTTGATCCGCGCCTTCCTCCAGGAATAGCTTTCGAAACACGCCGCTCACCGTCTGGATCGCCGGCACCAATACGCCGGAGCGCGTCCAGGACAGCTCGCAAGAGCCGCCGTTGTCACTGCCCGCCGAGGTGTTCAAAACCGGGAAGCGCGTCCGTCCCGCAGTGGCCACTCCGAGGAACTGATCGAGGGTGACATTGCCATTGGGCATCGCCGCGGCCTCCTGGACACGCACTCCAGACAGAAACGCATGGGTGCCCGAATGCCCGCCGCCCATCCCGTGATCCAAGTTCGAGAACACGGTGAACTTGCCGCGCAAGGAGTCGAAGGCCGAAAGGTTCGCCGGCAGCGCCGCACCGAGACCGGTTTCCGTGGGGAAAAAAGCATCGGCGATCATGCCAAACGGATTCGCGACACAGACGAAGCGGCGCGTGGTCGACGGTGCATCGGCGCGAGCCAGCGTTTCGAGGAACGGCAGAGCAAGGCAAGCGCCCGTGCCACGCAGGAAGTGACGACGGGAATGGGAGCCGAGTTGGGGTGGGATAGTCATCAGGGTGTTCGGTGGCTTCTGCGGGAATAATCTCTGATGGGCTTGAGAGCGGGTTTCATGGTGGTGGGGTGGTCTCTTTCGTGCTGGAGGCCTCGGTGGAGCGGATCTCAGGCGCCGCGACTCGGAGGCTGAGGATGTGGGCCGCGACGTCCCAGCACTGATCCTCGGTCAGTGCCTGGGCAAAGCTCACCATCGGCGTGCCGCTCATGCCGGTGCTGAGAATCCGAAAGATGTCCGCGGGGCCATCGCCGCACCGCAGATGAGGCGAGCGGAGATCCGCCGGCTTCACCGCGTGGCCCCAACTATCCTTGAGTCCCTGTGCCGCCGGTCCCGTCCCATCGCCCTGCGCTCCGTGGCAGGCGACGCAGGTCGCGGTGAAGATGGCGCGCCCGCGATCCGCGTGCGTCCGCAGTTCCTCCTGCCGGACAAACCACTCGGGCTCGCGCGGAAATGCCATCGCCGCAGCATGGTTCTCCGCCTTCCGCCACCGGCGAGAGAAGGTCTTCACATAGGCGATCACCGCGTCCAGTTCCTCGGCGCGGAAGGTCTTGAATGCTCCCATTGCCGTTCCGCTGAGGCCTCCCTTGATCGTGCGCCGGAGGTCCTCGTCCGTGGGGAGCTTGTCGTAT
>JADZAX010000365.1 GCA_020852405.1 Verrucomicrobiales bacterium | reverse complement strand
GGTGCATGTTGGGCGCAAAACTGAGGCAGGCTTTCTGCCTGAGGCAGCTGAGCGATACGGCAACCACGCGATTCCAACTCCGATTTCAAAAAATGAATCGATTCAGGATCTTGACCTACAATAACGATGCGCAACATGTCCCCCTTTATTAGTGAAGTAATAAATAATCTAAATATTCATAAATAACAACTAAATTAAGGGAAAAAATCGCCAAAATAATTTCCAGTCATTTTAAAATTACCCTAAAAATCGGAGCGTTCGCCTCAAGATTCCTCCTTGCCTGTTGCGCGGTTTGAGTCAAATTTGGTCGCATTGGGCGCTGCAGCCCCATCTTCCCTGTGATCAGGAACCACTCAATCATCTATGACCAAAATCACTGCTATCTCCTCCCTGTTCGCCCTCGTTGCCGCCGTTGGTGGCACCGCCCTGCTCAAGGCGCAGGATGTTTCGGAAATCAAGCTGACCGCTGACAAGGTTACCTTTGCCTATGATTTGAAAGAGTTCTCCGTGAAGGCCGGCCAGAAGGTCAAAATTTCCTTCACCAATCCGGCCGACAGCGTGAATCTCCAACCCCACAACATGCTGATTATCAAGCCAGGAAAGAAAGAAGCCGTCGGAGCCCTGGCCAACCTCGGACTCAGTGATCCCAATTTCCTCACCACCAAGAATTGTATTCCGGATTCAGAGGACATTCTGCACCACACCAACCTGGTGAAGCCCGGTGAAACGGGCACCATGGAGTTCACGGCCCCCACCGAGGCCGGGGATTACCCCTACATCTGCACCTACCCGGGACACTGGATTCTGATGAACGGGGTGATGCATGTGACCCCCTGATTTGAGACGGAGGGCCGCACCATACCAAGTGCCGCGCTCCCGGCATGGGCGCTTCCTCTCCATGGGAAGCGCCTTTTTTGTCTGCCCCTTCCAAGAAAATGACTCCAGTCAGTTCCACTCCGGTAACCTCATCCCCAGAATCCACGTCACCCGGACTCCGCCGAGCCTCGTGGATCGGACGGATCTTCCTGATCCTTGCCGTGGGAGCCTCCTTGGTTGCTTTTCAACGCATCGCGGAAAAGCGGGCGCATCAATTTAACACCGTGGATTCCGAAGGGAAAACGGTGATCTTCGATCACGACCAGCACGCCTATCTCAATGCCGGCCGCATGATGAAGCGGAGCCAGTACACCTATGAAATGCCCCGCCATCGCACCCCCGGGCTCCCGTTTCTGCTGTCATTCTTCTACAGTGAACAGGATGCCTACGTCCCGACGGATCCACAGGATCCCCGAAGGGTCAGCGATGGCTACTTCACCCGGGGACAGCATTTCGTCATTCTGCTCACCATTCTGGGACTTGTGGCCATGTTCTTGGTCATCCGACGCTGGCTTCCCGTCGCTGAAAGCCTGATCTTCCTTTGGATTTGCATGTGGTTGCTCTATATTTTCAAAGCGCCCTTCGTCCGTCCAGAACCGACGTTCTACACTGTCTTTTTTATCGGGAGCCTGCTCACGCTGCAGGTCCTGATCCGTCCGACCTGGCGCGACGCCATCGCCGCCGGAGCGGTCCTCGCGTTATGCTATCTCCTCAAGTCCGCAGTGCTCCCCTTGTTGCTGTTGTTTTTCGCCTGTTTCTGGCTCAAGCTGGGAGCCAGACTGATGCGGCTCCTCCTGACCCGTGGCAGCAGCCCACCCGATTCCCCGGAAAGTCCGACCTCCGCTTCGCGGCTCTGGGTCGAAGTGGCCCAGGCCCACACGGTCCTGCTGGTTTTCCTCGGGTTGCTCTCCCCCTATCTCCTCACGACCGCCCGGCAGCACCAGGGCAACCCCTTCTGGAGCATGCACAGCAGTGTTTTCATGTGGACTGACTCGAAAGAAGAGATCTCACTTTGGGCATCACGGGGCATCACGGCTGATACCGAAATCATTCCTCCGGACGCGCCTTCCCCCCGCAACTATCTGGAATCCCACACGATGATCCAGATCGCGGATCGCTGCTGGCTTGGCGTCCGCAGCGTCTTGCACCGTATCCGGGAGGAATTCAGGGTCCTCTATGACTACACGGTAAAACGGCTGGTGCGTTGCGCCGTTGCGGCTATCCTGCTCTCCCTCCTCGCCTTTTGGCGCGATCTGCGCCGGTATTGGCCAGAAACTCTCTTTATATTGGGCTATTTCCTCGGGTTTGCCGCCATTGCGGGATGGTACGAAATGCTCAAAACCGGGCCCCGTTTGTTGCTGGTGCTGTTTCCTCCACTGGCCTTCCTCTTCATTTTCCTGGTGCACCGGTATGGCCGACGCATTGCCGTCCCCCAATGGGGTCTGCAAATTGATCTGCGTCGGATCCTACTGGCGATCCTGACGGTTTATCTGGCCTTTGACACCCTTCAGGTTTGGCGCCACGACGCTTGGACCATTTTAGGGGCTCAGTGACGTCACAACACCGGAGCAAGGAGACGGACCACGCGGACGAGCAACCGGAAGGCAAATGACCGTGACCGGAATTCTTCCACACTGACCAAGCGGCTTTCGGCAAAATCGTGTTCCAACATCTGCCGCACCTCCGCAACAAACCCCTGCTCCAGACAGACGACGAACAACTCGAAGTTGATCCGGAACGAACGGTTGTCGAGATTGGCCGTCCCCACCGCCGCCACCGCATCGTCGACCAAGATGACCTTTTGATGCATGAACCCGGCGGTATAGCGGTAAAGTTTCATCCCGCAGCCCACGGTTTCATCCAGATAAGCAAAACTCGCAAGATAGACCAACCGGTGATCGACTTTCTCAGGGATCAAAATACGCACATCGACGCCCCGCATCACAGCAAGCTGCAACGCCGCCACCACCGCTCCATCGGGCACGAAGTAGGGTGAAGTGATCCAGATCCGCTTTTGCGCCGAATGAATGGCGTGGATGAAGGTCAGCCCGCAGGTTTCGAGCTCATCGGCCGGTCCGGTGGGGAGGGTCAGAACATGCGCCCCGGCGCATCCCGGACGCGGCGTCCAGTTCCACTCCGGAATGAGTCCCGATGCCCAATACCAGTCCTCGAGAAAACAGTGCTGGATGGACATCACCGCCGGCCCCTCCACGCGAACCATCGTGTCACGCCAGCGTCCAAAATAAGCGTTCCGCCCGAGATACTCTTCCCCGACATTCAAACCTCCCACAAAGGCCACCTCGCCATCCGTCACGATAATCTTCCGATGGTTCCGGAAATTGATCTTGTATCGGTTTTTAATGAAGTGAATCCGGTTGAAACTGAATACCTTGACAACACCGTCACTCAATACACTCTCATAGGCGCGGGGCAATTGATGCGAACCCACAGGATCGTAGAGAAAATAAACGGCCACCCCTTCGCGGCATTTTTCCAGCAGGAGTAGTTTCAATTCACGCCCCAGAGCGTCATCCCTCACGATATAAAACTGCACCAACACATAATGTTTGGCCTCACGGATGGTCTCGAACATCGCGCCGAATCCTGCCTCACCATCAATCAAGAGTCGCAGGGTGTTTCCGGCCGTAAAAGGAAGCCGGGCCAGATTCTCCAAGGCTCTGAATTCGCCTCGGGCTGGCGGCGAGGCGCATCCCATGGCCTCCAGGGACCTGGCAAGCTTGGTCGTGAGCCGGTCCAGTGCCTCTTTCCCGCGACGGTGGGCCGTCACATACCCATAAAATTTCCGGGGCCCAAAGAAGAGAAACAGGATCAGGGATATTTCGGGAAGCAACCAGAGTCCGAGAATCCATCCTACCACCCCTTGCGAGGTCCTCCCTGTCATCAGGACATAAACTCCGGCCAGCAATCCGGCCAGGTGGATGCAGAGAATCAGGCCAAAACCGACCCATTGAACCCATGGCACTTCGAAGAGTTCCCGGAGTCCCGCTAACATAAGATCAGATTCTCCTCATTTTCCGGGGGAAAGCAACGTTTCTACGGAATAAAAAAGCACTGTCCCTGCGGACAGTGCTTTCCAAAAGAGAGATTGCAAACAGGATGCAGATCAGCGCGAATAAAGCTCAACGACGAGCTGTTCATTGACCATGGGGTCAATTTCTTCACGCTCTGGAGCTCGGTTGACCGTCCCGGTAAACTTGTCGCGATCCACCGAGACCCAATCCGGGGTTGGACGGCCTTGTGAATTGTCCATGAGGCGCATGGCGAGCTGCTGGGAGCGGGGACCGTTTCCGATGGTGATGACATCGCCCGGCTTGCATTGGTAGGAAGAAACGTCGACTCGCACGCCGTTCACAAACACGTGACCGTGGCCGACAAACTGGCGGGAAGCGCGCCTGGTGTTCCCGAAACCCATACGGTAGGCGACATTGTCCAAGCGCAACTCTAGGAGTTGGAGCAGGATGGTCCCGGTAACCCCAATCCGACGCTGAGCCTCTTGGAAGGTTAGACGGAATTGCTTTTCGAGAACTCCATATTGAAACCGCAATTTTTGCTTTTCGGCGAGAGCCACGCCATACTCGCTTTGTTTGCGGCGAGTCTTGCGCGCCCCATGCTGACCAGGAGGGAAAGCACGACGCTCAAGCGCTTTGGAAGGACCGAAAAGCGGCACGCCAAATCGGCGGGAAATTTTGTCACTGGGACCGGTGTATCTGGCCATGGTAGATGCTGAAAAAGGATGAAATTCGAAAAAATCAGACGCGGCGTGCTTTGCGGGGGCGACAACCGTTGTGGGGGACCGGGGTCACATCTTTGATCCGGGTCACTTCGATTCCCAGAGCCTGAACGGCACGGACAGCGGACTCACGTCCCGATCCGGGACCTTTGACATGGACTTCCACCTGGCGGAGGCCATGCCCCATCGCTTGACGACAGGCATCTTGGGAAACCAACTGGGCGGCATAAGCCGTGCTTTTCCGGGATCCTTTAAAACCCATCTTTCCAGCGCTGGACCAGCCAATGACATTGCCATTGGTGTCGGCGACTGAAACGATGGTGTTGTTGAAGCTGGCACTGACGCTAACCACGCCATTGTGGATATTTTTGCTGCCTTTGGCTTTGAGGATCTTTGGCTTTTCGGCCTCCTCGGGATTGAGCTCCAAGAAAATGTCGGCCGCCGTCTTGGGGCGGTCCTGCTTTGGCGGCACTGGGGCCGCAGCTTCCGGAGCGCTGGTGGGCGCAACAACGGGGGTCTCTGTCTGATCTGCCATGGTCTCTCCGCTAATCTAGGGTTTATTTGCCTTTTTTGGCCGTCCGCATCACACCCACTGTCTTGCGCTTGCCCTTGCGGGTGCGGGCATTTGTGGAAGTCCGCTGTCCACGCACCGGAAGGCCCCGACGATGCCGGATACCACGGTAGCAATTGATGGAAGTAAGGCGCTTGAGATTGCTTTGCAGCTCCCGGCGAAGGTCACCCTCAATCACCAAGCCGGACGAAGTCACGGCGTGAGCGATTTTGGAAAGCTGGTCATCGGTCAACTGACCGGTCCGGATGTTGGGATCAACACCGGCCTGCTCCAGAATCCTTTTCGTGGTGGTGGCACCAATGCCATAAATATAGGGCAGTGACGCTTCAATGCGCTTTTCGTTGGGAATTTCGACTCCGAGTAATCTTGCCATGACGTTTGGTGTTCCGGATAAATAGTAAAAAAATGCCTGAAGCGCCGCCCCTCAGCCCTGCCGCTGTTTGTGGCGGGGGTTGCTGCAGATGATCCGCACCACGCCATGGCGGCGGATGACCCGGCATTCGCCACACAGTCTTTTCACTGAAGGTTTGACTTTCATAAAATACTCGTTGTTAAAAGGTTCCTACTGCTCTGAAGTCGCTGATCGCAGCCGCTTGGACTCTCGCCATTAAAGGTGATTCGGGAGGGAGGAGCAAAAAGGGTTGAATTAGTATCACATCATTTTCGCGCTGCAAGCGGGCATTCGCATTTCCGATAGATTTTTGACAATTTTTCTTCAATCAGCAGAGGTTTTGCGGTCATTCACGCCGAGGAGATCCTTGCCACCCCATCCAGCGGGTTTGGCGGCAATGCGAGGACGCGCGGTGAGAACTTCCGGCCCTTCCTCGGTGATCAGCACCATGTGCTCAAAATGGGAGGATAACGCACCATCCTTAGTCACAATGGTCCATTCATCTTTCAGCACCACCACGTCGGGGACTCCCACGTTGACCATCGGCTCAATGGCGAGCGCCATACCGGCCCGCAGGCGCGGGTTCTCCTTCATGGTGCCTCGATCCCAATAGTTCGGCACCTGGGGTTCTTCGTGGAGTTTCTTCCCTACACCGTGGCCGACAAGGTCCCTGACCACTGAAAAGCCATAGGTGGTGACGCAATCCTCGACCGAACCGCAAAGTTCACTCAATTTCCCCCCCGGAACGGCATGGCTGATGGCGATTTCGAGCGATTCTTCGGTGGCCCACATGAGTTTCTGAGCCTCCGCGCTCATGCCTCCGGCTGAGACCGTCATCGCATTGTCACCGACCCAACCTGCCTCCGTGATGATCCCGACATCGATTTTCACCAAATCTTGAAGGTGAATCACCCTGGGGCCGCCAATGCCATGAACGACTTCGTCGTTGATCGAAATGCAGATATGGCCGGGAAATTTTCTGCGGCCTTGCTTGTAATGGTAAAATGCACTCCGACAGGAGCGTTCCTTCATCAATCCAACCGCGAAATCTTCGACCTCACGGGTGGTGACTCCAGGTTTGACCTCCCGGGCCGTCAGCGCCAAAATTTCTGCCGCAATCCTGCCCGCCTCACGAAGATGATCCAGTTGACGTCCGTGGCGGATGGGGATGCTCATGGGGATTCAACTTCCTGATCAAGCCAAAACCGGACAGAGGGGGGGACATCTGCCCCAAAAACCCCTCGGGACCAACAGGCCGAAACTCAGCGACTATAACTGATGGACCTGTGTTGAGCTGTAAATATAGAAGCTGACCGCCACCAGAACCAGGATCGCAGCGAGGATCCAGAGCCAGAGGAGCGATCCCTGCGGTGTACCCAGTTGCCCAACCGGTTTGTTGTCGTAGCGCCCACGGATTTTCCCTTTTCTAAGGAAGCCGTCGTAGTGGCGCTGAATCAGATGGGTTTCCACCTGCCTCATGATGTCGAGGATTACCCCCACCATGATCAGAAGGCTGGTGCCGCCAAAAAGGCCCGCAGCAATGGAAGGCACTCCAAGTGCGCGACCCAGCACGGCGGGAAGCACATAGATAAATGTCAGGAAAATGGCTCCGGCAAACGTCAACTTGCTCATCGTGGAGTCCAAAAACTCAGCCGTGGGCTTGCCTGGTCTGACGCCGGGGATATAGCCCCCATTGCGCTTCAAATCATCCGCAATTTGGGCAGGTTGGAACATGGTGGCCACCCAGAAGTAACTGAAGAAGAAAATCAGCAGGCAGGAGACGGAATAAAAAACCCAAGGATGGAGCTGACCGTTCAAAATCGCCGCCACTTTCCCCCAGCCGCTGTTGCTTTTGGAAAAAGCGCCAATGATCTGTCCGGGAAATGCCAAGATCGCCTGAGCAAAAATGATGGGCATCACCCCAGCGTAATTGATCTTCAGTGGCATGTAATTGGTCTGCCCGCCGACCATTTTGCGACCAACCATGCGTTTGGCATAGTTTACACTGACGCGTCGCTGGGCCTGGGTGATGGCTATGACGGCCGCAATGACCAGCAGCAGGAAGAACACCAAAGCCACCAAATAAAGCGGCCGGATCGGATCACCGGCGGCACCGACCACGTAGGTCTTGTAAACCTGTACCAAAGCCCCCGGCAACGCAAAAATAATGTTAACAGTAATGATGATTGAAATCCCATTGCCGATGCCCCGCTCAGTAATTTGATCACCAAGCCACATCAGAAGCATGGTTCCCGCAGTGATGATGCAGACTGTTCTAAAGTAAAAACCGTATCCCGCGTCCGGCACCAATTCCCGGGTTCCATGATCATCGACGATGCCGCGCAACATGATGTTGTATTCGGGGTGCACCAAGGACCGGGCAAGCAACCACCCCTGCATGATGCAAAGCGCAATGGCAACATAGCGGGTGTAGAGACTGATTTTTTGCCGTCCGCCGTCCTCTCTGGCTAGTTTGCCAAGCTGCGGCACCACCGCCGTAAGCAGCTGCAGCATGATGGAGGCGCTGATGTAGGGCATGATGCCCAACGCAAACAAGGCGCTTTTTTGCAAGGCGCCACCGCTGAAGACATTCATCAGGGAGATCAAAGTCCCTGCCCCACCGGATCCGGACTGCGACTGGGCTTTCTGAACCAACTGGTCGAGCGCCACGGTATCGACGCCGGGCAAAGGAATCATCGCCCCCACACGGACGACCACGATGATCAGCAACGTGAAGAAAATTCGCGTGCGAAGTTCAGGGATCTTGAGAGAGTTGGCGAATGCGGAAATCATCGGGGGAGTTCACTGAAGCTGGCAAAGAAACTGGCTGACGGATCACTGTCGGACGGGATCGACCCGCCGAATCAGACGTTGGAGACAACCGTGCCGCCGGCTTTCTCGATCTTCTCCTTGGCAGTGGCGCTCAATTTGGAGACATCCACAGTCAACTTGCGTTGCAACTCCCCGTCACCAAGGATTTTGACGCCGTCGAAGACCCCGCGAACCAAACCCGCTTCCCGAAGAGACGCTTCGTTGACAGTGGCACCGTCTTCAAAGCGGTCATTCAAATCGTCCACGTTAAGGACGGCATAGTTCACCCGGAACTGGAAGTTGCTAAACCCCTTCTTGGGGAGACGCCGGTTCAAAGGCATCTGGCCACCTTCAAATCCGGGGCGGATGGAAGCGCCGGAGCGGGCTTTCTGTCCTTTGTGTCCTTTGCCGCTCGTTTTACCGAGACCGGAACTTTCCCCACGACCCAAACGCTTTTTACGGTGCTTGGCTCCGGGACGGGGCTTCAAATCGTGCAGTCGCATAACTACTGGTTTCCTCTAAAATTAACGTTGTTCTCAGACCTCAGAGGGCCTTTTTTTCCGGGAGCTTTTTGCCCCGGCCAGCATAAACCTGTTCTCTGGTGCGCAGCGAAACGAGTGCTTTCAAGGTGGCCTTGACCACGTTGGCGTCGTTGTTGGATCCAAAGCTTTTGGAAAGCATGTCACGGATCCCCGCCGCCTCGGCAACGTAGCGGACACCGCCTCCGGCGATAACCCCGGTTCCAGGGGACGCGGGACGAAGAAGCACCTTGCTGCCACCGAATTCGCCCACCACCGCGTGGGGGATGGTGTGTTCGGAAAGAGGGACTTTTACAAGAGATTTCTTGGAGGCTTCGGTAGCCTTGCGGATGGAATCGGCAACTTCGTTCGCTTTGCCGAAACCGTAACCAACCCGGCCGTTTTTGTCACCGACGACCACCAAGGCACTGAAGCTGAAACGACGACCGCCTTTGACGACCTTGGCACACCGGTTGATGTGAACCAGTTTCTCAATCAACTCGGGACCTTTGCCCTCACCTTCCATGTCGCCCAAAATTTGCTCGGCGCGACGGAGGCGGTCGGATTTGCGTCCAGGTTGGCCCTGAACCGGTGCTGAGGCAGCAGCCTCCGGAACAACCACTGCCACCACTTGTTCGGCGGGAGCGGCTGGTTTCTCTTCAATTGTATTGTCGGTTGCCATGGTGGTCCTTTTCTGAGTGTTGCCCGGCGTTTGGGCTTAAAATTTCAATCCTGCTTCACGGGCCGCATCAGCCAGGGCTTTGACTTTTCCTGAATAGGCGAAGCCTCCGCGATCAAATACCACCGCTTCGACACTTTTGCCCTTGGCGCGTTCCGCGAGAAGCTTCCCCACCTTGGCTGCCGTGGTGGCATTGGCACGGGACTCGCCCACCTCTTTATCCTTGGTCGAAGCGGACACCAGGGTGACACCCGCCGTGTCGTCGATGACTTGGGCGTAGACGTTTTTGTTCGAGAAAAACACAGCGAGACGCGGACGGCCGACAGTGCCGGAGATCTTGCGGCGCACCCGTTGATGGAGGCGTTGGCGGATCTGCTTGCGGTTGATAATGCTCATGACAGTTTGCCTAAAATGAAGGGTTATTTCTGAACGCTCTTGCCGGCTTTGCGGCGGATGATTTCGCCCTTGTAGCGAACGCCTTTACCCTTGTAGGGCTCAGGTGGGTAGTAGTTCCTGACATCGGCGGCAAATTGGCCGACGACCTGTTTGTCGATCCCTTCGATGCGGATTTTGGTATTTTCTTCAACCGTCACTTTCACACCGTCCGGGATGGGGTGCTCGAGAGGGTGGCTATAACCAAGGCTC
>JADZAX010000364.1 GCA_020852405.1 Verrucomicrobiales bacterium | reverse complement strand
TTGGTGGATTATTCCTCGAGTCGGCAACTTTCCTTGGAATCCCACGAACTGCTGCCTTTGGTCGAGAATGCCCTGCTCCTGACCAGACACGAAGTCCGCAAAGGAAACATCAATGTGGAGGTCATTTTCGAAAAAGACCTGCCTCCGGTTTTTATCGATCTGGCGAAAATGGAGCAGATTTTCGTCAACCTCATCATCAATGCCGTCCACGCGATGGAGGGGAGGCCCAGGCCAAATTTGGAAATCTATGCCTATGCCACACGCATCCCCGAGGTGGAACGCGATGAAGGCGCGCGAACGGCACGACATTTGCGGTCAGGTGATGAAGTGGTCATCGTGGAAATCCGTGACAATGGCTCGGGGATTTCAGAGGAGAACATGCAAAAGATTTTCGATCCATTTTTCACCACCAAGGCAACGGGTGTGGGAACCGGACTTGGACTTTCCGTGGTAAGGAAAATTATCGAACTCCACCGGGGGCGCATCGCTCTCCGCAACAGGGTTTCCGGAGGTGTCGCGGTGTCCCTCACCTTGAAAGTTGCCCCGACTGCCCACGCCGAGCTTGACAAGGCATCTCTCAAAAAAAGACTATAAAGACTCCAACTCCGGATCGGAATCTCCATGAGCAAAAAAATATTAATCATCGACGATGAGGCCGGCTTCACCAAGCTGTTGCGAATGAACCTGGAACGCAACGGCGACTACGAGGTGATGATCGAAAACCACTCCGTCCACGCTCTGAAAACAGCCCAAGATTTCCAACCCGATCTCGTTCTGCTGGATCTCGTGATGCCGGGATTGGACGGGGGCGATGTCGCGGCTCTGTTCCAGGCTGATCCTAAGCTCAAAAAAGTCCCTGTGATCATGCTCACAGCCCTGGTGGCGCATGGCGAAACCAGCACCGGCTCAGTTGCCCAAGCTGCAGGAGTCACCGTTTTGCCCAAACCGGTCGAAATGGCGACCCTGCGTTCCTGCATCACGGATATCCTAGAAAAATCCTGATCCCGCCCCCCTTGGGATATAGGATTCCCTTTTGCTGGGAGCAAACCGAGGCATTTCGCAGCCCTCCGGGGAGAGATCCTTCGTAAATCGAAATATTTTTGATTTACGTGATTTTTAAGTAGCAGAAGAATCAGGACTCGCTCTATTCTGGTTCCTCAGACAGTTCTCCGGTTTTTCCGGAAGGACTCGAATCTCTATTTTCGGCTATGGGAACTTCTATTTTCCAAGGTCTTTCCATTCAACATCCTCCCCTCCGGGGAAACGTCTTCAGTTCTGAAACGCTGTCGCAAGGCTTGCGCTATGTTCGGGAAGGAAAAGTTCGTTTGGTCACTTCCAACATCAACGGGTCTTTCGCCGGACTTTTCGGTGTCGTCAAATCTTTCGACGATGGCCCCTCTTCTGAGATCAGCCTCGTGGTGCAACGCGGACAGAATGGAACCTACACTGTCGATGGAAGCGATTCCGCCGGACGTCGGCGTAACAGTGACCGCGTCGCGGCACTCCTCATTGCGGCCATGGAGGCGACTCAGGGGATCACTGCGGAAATTCCTCTTTCACTCACCTTGTCCCGTGAAGATGTGCGCGGAGGCATTCTCGAATGGGACGCCCAAGACGATATGGCCCAACTTGGTCGGATGCGACTGGCCCGCATCCAGGGTTACGACCACAGTCTGGAAACACTGCTCCGCGAGCGGGGCATGCTCCGGTTGGTGGAGCTTTATCCCTGGGATGAAATCGCTTCGGAATACCGCGAATGCTACGTTGTTCCCGCCGGCAGTGTCGCCGAACAGGAAATGAAATGGGCGGAATTTCTCGCCAACGCCACGGATGCCCTGCAGGATTTGGGATGCCGAATTGACACCGAGGACTCCTTCGGACTTCAGGTCATCCTGCCCAACGACTGGTTTGGCGGCATCACGGAAGCCGATGGTGGCAACAGTATCGATTGGTTTGACTTTGAATACGGTATCCGGATCGGTCGTGAACGGATCAACATTCTCCCCTGTTTGGCGGACTTTCTCCGCTCCAGGAACACGGGGTTCAGACTTGGTGATCTATCCCAGATGATATCCACCAAGCGAATTCCCCTGAAACTCGGGGGCACAGGAAACTATGCCGCCATTCAGGCTGGAAAACTCCACACCATTCTGACCAGTCTCTCGGAGTTGTGGGACGATGATGCCTTCGAGGAGGACGGATCCTTGCGGGTCCACCGGGTTCGGGCAGCCCAGATCGCGAGCGGGGTCGGCTCGAACAGATTTGTGGATCAGGCTCCGGAATACCTCCTGCGAACGGCCGAGGACATTTCCGCTCTCAGCCCCAGATCGACCGAACCTCTGAACCATGAGTTCCTTGCCAGTCTTCGCCCCTACCAGGAGGACGGTTTTCGCTGGCTCCAGTTCCTGCGGGAACAAAAGCTGGGAGGCGTGTTGGCCGATGACATGGGACTTGGCAAAACCGTCCAAACCCTCTGTCATTTGCTCCACGAAAAGAAATCCGGCCGGGCGGACCTCCCAATCCTGATCGTCGCCCCCAAAAGCGTGGTTCCGAACTGGGCCAAAGAAGCGAAAAAGTTCGCCCCATCACTCACGGTCTTGGAATTGCAGGGAGACAAGCGTCGCAAATACTATTCGGTCCTGCACCACTGCGACCTCGTGGTCACCTCGTATCCCGTCCTGCTCAAGGACGCGGACGACCTGCTGCGCCAGCAATTCCACTACGTGGTGCTCGATGAAGCCCATGCGATCAAAAACTCGGGCTCCCAAGTCACCAAGATCCTTCACCGCATCAATGCGCGCCACAGGCTGTGCCTGACCGGCACCCCGATCGAAAATCATTTGGGTGAATTGTGGTCGATTTTTCAATTCCTCATGCCCGGGTATCTCGGTTCGGAGGAAAGCTTTACCCAGGTGTTCCGCCACCCCATTGAAAAAGACCGGGACGAAGCCCGCCGCCAACAATTGGCCCAGCGGGTCGCCCCGCTGATGCTGCGCCGCACCAAAACGCTCGTGGCCCACGATCTTCCATCCAAGACTGAAATCGTCCGGACGATCGAGTTGAATGCCAAGCAGGTAGAGCTCTACGAGGCGGTTCGGGCCAGTGTCTGCCGCGAAATCGGGGAAGAAATCGCCCGTCATGGGATTGAACGTTCCAAAATCCTCATTCTCGACGCCCTGCTAAAACTCCGCCAGATCTGCTGCCATCCGCAGTTGCTGAGACTCGAATCGGCAAAGAAAGCCAAACGTTCCGCCAAATTGGATTTCCTCCTCGAACTGATCGAACCGATGGTCGAAGAGGGTCGCAAAATCCTCATATTCTCCCAATTCTCTTCGATGCTCGATTTGATCCAAACCTCATTGAACGATCTGGGCATCGACAGCATTCTCCTCAACGGTCAGACGCCGGACCGCGGCGCCCTGTGCGACAAATTCCAATCCGGAGTGGTTCCCGTCTTCCTCATCAGCCTCCGGGCCGGAGGCACGGGTTTGAACCTCACGGCGGCGGACACAGTGATCCATTATGATCCATGGTGGAACCCCGCTTTGGAAAGTCAGGCCACGGACCGGGCTTACCGCATCGGGCAGAAAAACCCCGTCTTCGTCTACAAATTTATCTCCCAAGGAACGATCGAAGAAAAGATCCTCCTCCTCCAAAAAAAGAAGCGGGCCCTTTTCCAAGGGATCCTCGAAGGCGTTCCCCAGAAATTGGAATTCTCCGAGGATGAACTCCGCGACCTGCTCTCTCCGGTGCGCGAATCGGAGTCCCTTTAAGGTTCCTATTTTTGCACCGGAGTGAGGCTCACCGACAGGGTGTCCTGCTGACGGAGCAACTGCCATTCGACCGGCTGCCCCAGAGGAAGCAGCGCCACCTCGACCATCAAATCCTGCAAATCCCCAATAAGGTGGGCGCCACAGCTCAGAATGATGTCCCCTCTCCGGATCCCGGCGGCTTCCGCCGGGGAATGACGGGCCACCCGGGCGACTTGAGGCACCTGCGTTGCTTCAAGGAACTGCAATCCGACCCAGGATCTGCCGGTGGTCTCTCCGTTTTTCCAATCGGAACAAACCTTTTCCACCGCCTCCATGGGGATGACGTGCAGTGCTCCGGGTTCTTTGGGAAGGTGCGCGGACACGATGCCGATGAGCCGTCCTTGATCATCCGTGACTGGAGTGCCAGGCTTCGCCCGGGGGGCCTCGGGTGCCAATTGGATCCGCAACATGGGAAACAGGAATGCCTCTTCCTGAGAGTGGATCTCCAGAGCAGCGAAGCGTGCCGGGACCACTGGAGCCCGACTTGCCTTGAGGACATCCATCTCATCCGCTTCCGGCCGAAGCTGAACGGAGGTTCCCGGTTTCAGGGAACGGAAATCCAAGAAGGCCTGAGACGCCAAAGCGACCTCTCCTTCCTCGACTCTCGCGAGAAAAAAACCACTCCCGGCAGGAACCAACAGCCGACTGGCCCGCCGATCCTCCCCCATGCCATGAATGTTCATCGGACCGGGCCCCGGGGCAGCAAGGTCGTCCCAATGCGGCAAAGCCCCGACCAGAAGCCTCCCGTCTTTCACCGGCAGTCCCCATCCGGCCAAATTCCGTCCATCTGACGACTCCCAGGACAGACGGAGCACGACGTTGGGGAACAAGGGGAGGTCTCCCCCCCGAATCAAACCGCAAAAACCGATTGAAGCCGAGAGAAGAACCAAAAACGTCCCAACCCGGCTACTTGGGCATCGGAACATCTTTCTTGTCAGGATGCTGGGCATTTTTCTCAGGGTCAGTTACGTTGCTCTGACGCACCATGGATGGGAAGGATTCAAAAAGTCCAGCTTCCGTGGAGGGGGGAAAGGCACCAGAAGATTCTCGTAGCGTGCTCGACCGACGGTTCAGTTGGACGACCGCCCCCAGCATGATGACACCCCCCACCCCGGCAGCAGCCAACTTGAGGCCCCTCCCAGAGGGATGCCAAAGCCAAGTCCCGATCCGTTCCACGAACAATCCCCGCGCGGAACGCCGCAGCAATTCCGAGCGTTGGCGCTCATGAAACTCACTTAAGAAATTCTCCACATAGCCTTCGGGAGGAGGGACCAAGCCCTTCATGCGGAGCAGTTTTTGCACCTCGTTCTCGGATCCGGGTCCTCTGGGTTCTTCTCGATTCATTTCCGAAAATCTTCCAAATGGTTCTGCAGTTGTTGGTGGGCGTAGTGAAGTCGTGATCTGACCGTGCCTTCGGAAAGGCTCAAAATTTTCGCAATTTCGGCATGAGGCATTCCTTGGATGTCAAACATCGTCACCACCGCTCTATGATCATTTGACAATTTTTGGAGGGCTGCGTTCAATCTCTCCTTCAATTCCCGATTACTCACCTCGCGGACAGTGTCATCGGTAGCTACGTGCTCGATCGGCTATGTTTTTGGCACGACTCCCATACCGCCTTCCCCCAGGCCAAAACGGCGGTTTCTGCTGCGTTTTTTCAGGAAATTCAGCGTCATGTTTACGGCAATGGAATATATCCAAGTGTAGAACGACGAACCTCCCCTGAACCTGCGAACCGAGCGGTAAGCCTTTGCGAAAACCTCCTGAAGAATGTCGTGGGTGTCCTCATGGTTGTCAGTCATGTGGTAAACCAAGCCATAGAGTTTGGGCGTGAATTTCACCACCAAAGAGTCAAACGCGGCGGTGTCCCCGTTCTGAGACCTTGCGACGAGGATCTGGTCTTCCTGAGCGGGCGACGTCTGTTCGGAACAAGCACTCATCTACTTAGGAAACACCGCGAGTCAGACGCACTGCGACATGGTCCGTCCCGGGCAGGATCTGCTTTCGGACTTCAAGCGTCACCAACCGAACCGGATGGCTGCTCAAGATTTCCCCCACCACGTCAATCGCTAACTTTTCGAGCAACCTCCATTCGCCGATGTCACACAGGCTCCAGATAGATTGGGAAACCGCCTGGTAGTCCACCGTGCGGGACAGATCATCCCCCATTTCCTCGAAATCAGAGAGAGGAACCAGCGTCACATCCATCTCCACGCACTGACGGAGCGCACGCTCTGCTTCGGGAACTCCCAGCCGGACTGGCAGACGGAGCCCCCGGATCTCTATTGTGTTCAAGTTCATCGTTTCAGGTTGGAAAAAACCGGCGCAAAAAGCCGGGATGCGGCCGCCAGATCCTGGAAAAGGGCATCCGGTTCAGCCCCTGAAAGAAGATGGGCTTTCTCGTAGCCTGTGAGAACCGCCAACGTATAAACTCCGGAAGCTTTCGCGGCCTCAATATCATGCCGCATGTCCCCCACCATCATGGTTTGGGACGGATCAAGTCCATGTTCGGTCAGAAGTTTCCTCATGGTCTCGGTTTTGTCCCGCACACCGGCGTAAATTCCCTCAAAAGCGACGGGATCGATCCCCGCCGGAGCGGCTTGACTGTCGAATTGAAACCGGCCCACCGAGGTCAACAAAAACAACCGGAGCCCCCATTGGCGGCAATGCTCCAAAAACTCCGCCGCGCCTGGAATCGCACCCGGAGGACACTGGCTTTCAGCGTGGGGAAACAATTCCGCGAACTTCGTCTCGATCTCCTCCACCGATGGACAGGCTTCGCCGAGCTGCTTGCGATAAAACTCGGTATAGGGCAGGAAAAATTCCTCGAAGAAGCGGTTCCCCTGGATTTCGGGCGCCCCAAAGTGCCGCAGCACAGCGTTGATGGCGATTCTTACCGCTCCACGGTCATCACAGAGTGTGCCCGACCAATCAAATATGACGTTTTTAATCACCAAGGGAACATCCGATATAGAGGAATCTCCTGAGTGTCAGCCGATGCGGAATCGAAGATCACTGACTTTGTCGACTCCAAAGCGTTCCTGCAAACGCCCCAGAATCTGACCTTTGAGCCGAACCAGAGAGTAGTGGATCGCAGGCTGGAGAACCTGCACAAGCAGCACTTTGCGCCGCAATTCCACGGGAGCGGATTGACCGGCCATAAAATTACCCACGATTTCGCACCATGCGGCTCCGATCAATTCATCATCGAGCCGTTCTTTGAGCCCGAGCTTGTTCATCGTGGATTGCAGGATGGAACCGATTCCTTTGGAGAACGGGTCGAGATTTTCGGGCTCGTACCCCCCGCGCCATTCGGCGAGGACGTGGTCCTTCAGTGGACGGACACGGCGTCGACCGCGTTCACGCCGTTCCGGGGGAGTAGTCTCACTTTCCATGGCTTCCCACCTACATAGCGGATACAAAAAGGCCGCGCCAGCAAAAACCGGCACGGCCTGAAAAATCCCGCTCCGGGAACGGGCAGGATAGGTCGGCTCAGCCTTCGCCTCCGCTACCGATCGCTTCGACCGGGCAGCCTTCCATGGCTTG
>JADZAX010000363.1 GCA_020852405.1 Verrucomicrobiales bacterium | reverse complement strand
TTCTGGCGCGATTTGCCGCTGAGCGTCGGCGCCTTAAATCCTAACGGAGGTGCTATCAATCCCTCCAACCCGATCGACCGACGGAGAGGTTGAAACCGCGATTTCCTGACAGTCAGGGGGGATCTTTTCACATTTGCAGGCACCCAACAGATTCAGCCTCATGAGACAGCAGCATCCGTTGAGCGGCTCGGTTCATTCAATGAAGCGCCTTGTTGGGCCGTCCGGAAAGCAGGGTTACCGAGGCGAACCGGATCGATTCAAACGCGATCCGACACGTTCAGCGAACGCCGTCCTCTATGGGGCGTTCACCCCATAGAGGGCCTGCCAGGAAGACGATAGGCTAAGGAACATCCGACTCGGAAAGTTCGATTCCGTTTCACCCCAACCCCATCCTCCGCTCATGAAAAAGCCCCTGCTTTGGCTGGCGACAAGCGTTCTGGCCATCTCAATCTTGATCGGCTACTATGAGGCCCTTCGCGGAGCTCCGAGGTCGGATGATGAAGGCGCGCGTCTCGCAGATGCCGAGAAGGAAAGGAACGCCTCCTGCGGGACCGCCAGTTTCTATCAGGTCGATACCAACGGGACCCGCACCTCGAGCGGCGTTCCCTTGAACGATTCCGTGTCCACCGCGGCGCATCGCACCCTACCCTTCGGCACCTTGGTACGCGTGACCAACCTCAGCAACGGCTCTTGCGAAACCGTCAAGATCACCGACCGCGGTCCCTACAGCAAAGGCCGCATCATCGATTTGAGCCTCCACGCCGCCAAGAAATTAGGCATGATCAAGGCAGGGATCATCCCTGTGCAGATCGAGGTGCTTCACGAAGTGCCGGAGCCGCCCTGTAGACTACCCCCTCTCCGATTCATTCAGATCACGTCAATTCGGGTTGTCAGAGGGAGGGTTTCTACCCATCGCAATCGCCTTTGGTTTTGACGAAGGTACTTCAAACGATTCAACCAAAACACCACCCCCTCGAACTTATGAATATTCTCGTTATCATTCTAATCATCCTCCTACTTGGCGGAGGTGGATACGGTTTCCGATCCGGCAATCACTATCTGGGCGGAGCTGCGGCCCTTATCGTGATCATTCTTATTGTCCTGCTCCTCACCGGACGCTTGTAAAAGAACACGATTCCAATCTGCGGGCGACTTTCCAACCGCTTCTCGCGAGTTCTCGGACATCGCTGCGCCCCATTCTGAATCATTTGGCAACCATTCCGCTCCTTTTCAATCCTTGGCCCCGGGTTGGGAGAGGGGAAGCAGCTCGTCCTCGGAGTGCGTGGGTGCAGGGTCAATTAGCGAAACAGGGTCCCAAATGCGGGTAATGCCAGCCAGTGTCGCGCAACCGAGACGTCTTCCGCCCGGGCTGAAAGCAAGACTTTTCGGCGCAGTAAGTGACCCTCGTATTTCTTCGATTTGGCGGCCGTCATCCAAGTTCCAAAGTCGAATGTTCAGGTCGTCCGATCCGGTGGCTAGAATGGGCCTGGTGGGATGCCAGGCCAACGCAGTGATGGAACCGTCGTGGATCCGAAACTCCTGCAAAACGGCCAGTGAAGTGGCATCGCGCACGCGCACGTACTTGTCAGCCCCGGCCTCGGCGAAGCGGCTTCCATCGGGAGCGACGGCGAGCACGTCCATCGCACTCGCATTTGTGACGAACCGGAGAACCTTGCCAGTGGTGGCGTCCCAGAGGACGATACGATCCTCGGACCCCGGATGACCGCGCCGCGCTTTGACCGTGACCAATCCGAGCAAGCGCTCGTCGGTGAGCCAGGCGAGGTCGCTGTAGATTTTGATGTCGGTTCGTTCGAGATTTATCGACGGGGTTTCCTTATCTCCTTCGAACAATTTGATTTGGTCAGTTTCACCCGGTTGGAACGCTGCGAGCCGCTGGCCCGACGGGCTCAGGCGCACGGCTGTTTGGCCATGAAGGGTCGGATAGCGGCCGACAACCTCAACCGTCGAACCATTCCGTCGCAGTTTTAGAATCGGAATTCCGGGAGGCGCTGGAGGCTTGTGGAACCCGCCAATCGCTGCGAATTTGCCATCTGCACTGACTTGCGCCCCCGCATAGGTTAAATTTGGGGCCGCCCAAATCGTGGTAGTGGCGCTATCTTGCAACTGCAGCATAGTCGCGTTCGACCCTGGTGTTGCAATCCCTTGAGGTGGAATGAAGACGACGTCTTCATTTCCCCAAAAGGCGATGGTGCCCAGCTCTTCTTTTCCCGGAAACGTCCATCGGGCGGCGCCCAGGCTCCAGACATGGGTACGGTCGCCGCAGACGACCAGTTCACCCGAAAGCGGATGAACAGCCACTCGATTGGCTTTGCCGCTTCCGCCAAGCAACGTCTGCAAGGGGGCACCGGTTTTCCCATCCCACACACGAATCATCTGCCTGCCATCACTCATCACGGCGACACTCACAAACCGGCTGCCGTCGGCAGTAAAGGCAAAATGGTCAATTCTCCGATTGTCGGCTCGAACCTGAAACACCACCGCTTCGCTTGCCAATTCAATTCCTTTAATCACTCCGGTACGATCTGTTGTCACAAGAAGCTTTCCATCAGGGCTCAGTGCTGTTCGAGGAGTGCCAGCAGCGGCCACACGCCGAATCAGTGAACCATCCTGAGCGTTCAAAACCGGGAATCCGACATTCCATGGATGGCATATGACCTGGCTACCATCTGGAAGAAAGGTCCCTCCCTCCAGCTTGTCTCCACACTCATGGCTCCACTGCAACTTGCCTGTGGTCGCGTCCCAAAGGTTCATCAATCCAGCAAAGTGCACAGCCTGGAGAATTGACCGGCCATCGGGGCTGAAGACCATGCTTTTCGTATAGTCGGCCTTCCAACCTAGGAGTCTCGTGCCATCCCGGGCGTTGTAGATCACGATCCCGCCAACGTCGGTCCTCGTCTGGACCGCAAGGCGCTCTCCGTCGGGGGAGATGGCCAGAGAATAATACTCTTTTAGGGTCTGTCCAGTGTCGAATTCCAGCAGGCGTTCTCCTGTGCGCACGTTCAGAACAGTAACCTTACCCCGATTGTCCACCATGGCAAAGACGCTCGGCAGTCTGGGATGTGCCGCCATTCCGGTGATTTCGGCGCCAACCATGATCTGGGCGATGGAATTGTCAGACTGATTCAGAAAATACTTCCAGCTGGCGTCACGCAAATTCTCCGGCACGTCGTTGAGCGCCATTTGCATCGCTGGTCCATTGCTTTCGCGCAGGGCAGCTTCAGCGAGAGAGAGGGCAGATCGGGCCAGAGCTTGCCGGGTTTCACCTTCCTTTTTAATCGCGATGGCCTCGGAAGCCGTGGCCTTCTGTTCACTGGCCAGGGCTATCGTTGCATTGCGCGTTGCCTTGCGCTCGCTGGCCATCACTTTTACGACAAAGGCGGCACTGAGTATCAGGATAGCGGCCAATGAAACCGTGATCGCTTTATGACGGAGCATCAGCAATTTGAGTTGTGTAACAGCGCCCGCGTTTTCCGCGCTTGTGGCAAATCCCCCCTGATACGCCTCGATATCGGCACTCAGGGATTCGACGTCTGGGTATCGATTCACCTTTTCGAGCTGGAGCGCATTCATCACCACGGCGGATAAGGCGAGTGGAACCTTCCCACCCGAGATATGTGGCAAAGGAGTGACCTTCTTTGCCTCCAACACGCCACCTGCTATTTTTTGCCGACCGCTTCCGCTGGCGGGCCCGTAGGTTGTTGGCGAGACAATCTCTCCGCGACTGACCTTGTCGAGGACTTCCTGCAGGGTCGTCCCCTCGATTGGGGGGCGCAATGTCAGGATCGCGTACAGAATTCCTCCAAGGGAGAAGATATCAGATCGTTGATCGATTTGAGCGATGTCTCCCGATGCCTGTTCGGGGCTCATATATTGTGGCGTTCCCATCACGTCACCCTGGAGCGTTTCCGCAAAGTTTTCCGTTCCGGGATCAATCGATGCGTCGATTTCGCTGATCGGTGTTTCACCCAGTTTTTTGGCGAGGCCCCAATCCATGACCAGGACTTCTCCGAATTCACCCACCATGATGTTTTCCGGCTTAAGATCTCGATGGATGATCCCACGGCTATGGGCAAATGCCATTGCATCACAGACCTTCCGGAAAATGAGAAGAAGCCGGTCGAGGGTAAACTCAGTGCTGGCGCCGCGTTTTTCCTCCCGAAGATCATTGATGATGGCCTGGAGGGTTCGGCCCTTGACGAGCTTCATCGAATAGAAAAGAGGTTTCCCATTCTCCCGGACGAAATCATGAATGGGAACAATGTTGGGATGAGCCAGTTGGGCCAGCACCTCAGCTTCAAAATGAAAACGCGCCAGACCGGATGGCGTGTCCCGGTGGATCACCTTGATCGCAACGGAACGCTTCAGCTTGCTGTCTTCCGCGACGCGGATACTTCCCATGCCTCCCCGGGCGATCTCGGGACCGACCACGTAATGGTCGAAAGTTGGCGATTCGTCGCGAATTTTGCTCTTCGGTTCGATCTTGGAAATTTCGATAGTTTCCCCCGCTTCGAGGATCCTGGTTTTTTCCTGATTGTTGATCAGGTCTTGGACCCTTTGACGAAGCAGCTTGTCAACCCCACAAGCTCTCGCCAAAAAAGCCTCGCGATCAGGTCCATTTTCGATTTCAGAAGCTTTATGGACAAGATCACTTTCACTGATGCGCAGCCCCGGATCACCTCCCGATAAATCTCCGGCGGTCGTTGGGTCTTGATTCCCGGACGCAGAAAATTGTCCAGTTGAATACCCAATCGTCTTATTGTCAGGATTTGATTGAGAGTCTGGCATTCGCCTTCGAAGGTAGATCAGAATTCGGTTAATATCCCGTCTGTTTATTCAGGATTCTTCGTCGATTAGAGTGGATTGGGTGACAAACGCCGTCGCATTTCCGATTGAGCTTTCGAATCACTCATCGAAGTGAGCAGAATTTCATTGGACCATCCCGGACTAAAATCTATCTCACTGCCAAATACTACCCCACACCCAAGGCATCACCATCATGACACCTACTGAGAAACTTTCTCTTCTCGCCCCCAACCTCAACACCGGTTTTCCCCGAAGCCCTCGGGATACCCTTGCGGGATATGTCGTGGCCGCCCGGGCTTTGGACAAATGCCGAGCCACCTTGGCGGGCAGAAATGGCGAATACCACTTTGATTGCCCGCTCGACCGTACGTTCTTTGACTTTTCCGGCATTTCGGCCGGAAGTTTCCGTGAATTTGTGTCCTCTGGGGCGACCGACAGCGAAATCGCGGATTGGATCACCAGCCAATCCCAGATCAAGGAACCCTCTGAGTTGGTACTTTGGAACAATAAAATGCGCTGCACCCGGATTTGCGACATGCCTGTGGAACTACAGATCTTTTTGGAAGGTTACATGGCGCAACACCTCCGCCGAAACCAACCAGTCTACGTCTGGTTCGATGTCTATGACATCGAGGAACAACGCCTTTGACATGACCACGGATTGCCCCATTTGAAGTGGCCCGATCCATTCCGCCAGGAATCCTGTCCCCCGGGAGATGCCAGCTCCTGACGTCGCATTTCTCTGGCAACGGCGCACGCCTCGACCATACTGACCTCCATGCACGAAAGGGATGCCAAAGTGGTGGTGACGGGGGCCTCCGGTTTCATCGGATCGAAACTGATGGCATCCTTGCGGGAGGCCGGAGTGGCGGCCCTGGGGGTCGGACGCAGACCCTTGGAATCCCTTGATTACCGCCAGGTGGACCTTTCGGAGCCGTTCACACTCACTTCCCGACCGGAGACGGTGGTGCATGCCGCCGCATTGTCATCCCCCTGGGGCCGACGCAGTGACTATGAAACGAACAACGTGGAGGCTACCCGTCAGGTTATCGATTACTGCCGGCGCACTGGCTGGCCCAGACTGGTTTACCTCTCCTCCTCCAGTGTCTACTATGAGAATGCCGACCAACTGGACATTTCCGAATCCACTCCCCTGCCCCGCCGGCCCATCAATCTGTATGCCGAAACCAAAAAGCGGGCGGAAGCACTGGTGGCAGAATACGAAGGGCCCCGGCTGATCCTTCGACCGCGTGCGGTGTTCGGCCCCGGAGACAGCGTGGTCTTTCCCCGCATTGTCACCGCGGCCCGCACCGGAAAACTGCCCCTTCTCGTCCGCAGCGGACCTCCGGTCCTGGGTGATCTAATCTATATCGACAAT
>JADZAX010000362.1 GCA_020852405.1 Verrucomicrobiales bacterium | reverse complement strand
GGCGCCATCTCCTGGTTTGGCAGCCAGCCTGAGTCTCCCGGCACCGAGCACCACCGTCAGCGGGAAGGTCTCTCCGGCGGTGACCGTGATATCCTTCTGGGCGTTGGCATTCCCGTGGGCAACTTTGACCAGGTAATGGCCGGACGGAAGATCGAACGTCGGATTCGCGTCGTAACTGAAGGCGGCCTGCTTGCGCTCGCCTTCTCCATTGGCCTCCGTAAAGACCTCCCACGCAAGATCTTTGCCGATCGGCTCTCCTTCCGCCTCCAGAAGCGCACTGGCCACGACCTTGCCACTTTCCAGTGAAATCACCACCGTGGTAGGTTCACCCGCCTTCACTTGCACCTCCTGTTGCCCGGTGGCATCACCGTGTTTCACGCGCACCAGCCAAGCACCTGCCGGCACCGTCAAAGTGGGGTTGGCATCGTAACTGAAGCCGAGCTGTTTCCGGTCGCCTTCCGCGTCCGCGGGTCCAAGAACCTCCCAAGCGAGATCTTTTGCGATCGGAGGACCTCCATTGGTCGCCACCGCGGAAAGTTGCAGGGATGCGCTCCCGAGGACGAGGGTGACTTCGGCGGGAGCTCCCTCCCCGACGGTAACCTCCCGTTCGGCAACGGCGCTGCCCCGCTCAGCCCGGATCAGATAGGTGCCGGGAGCCACCTTGAGGAAAGGCTTGGCATCGTAGCTGAATCCAGTCTGGGGACGCTGGCCATCTCCGTCGGCCGGACCGAGTAGTGTCCATGCGACGCCCTTGTCGAAGGCGGTTCCGCCTTCTTTGTCAAAGGCCACGGCCTTGATGCCAGTCTCGGTGAAGACCATCTCCCGGGTCAGGGTTTCCCCGGTTTTCACTGTCACCGCCAATTCAGCGGTTTTGCCCTCCTTTTCTCCATGAATGGTGAAATCACCGGCCTTTTCCAACTCCACAGTCCAACGGCCTCCGGTTCCTTTGGAGACCGACTTTCCACCGCTCTGCAATTCGAAGTTGACGCCCTCGATCACCGGTCCGCCGGAGGAGGAGCGGGGCTCCACCACAAGGAGCGTGGCCGGCTGCAGCACCTGCATCATCGCTTTTTGAAGGGACTCCATCAGGCTGGCGGCATCCTTGGCGGCCATGTAGAGACCACCGGTTTGTTTGGCCATGCATTCGAGGCTGCTTGCCTCGCCCGATTTGATGTCGAATCCAATGACATGGCAGGTAAAATCGATCCCCCGGGCTTCCAACTCCCGCGCCACCGCGCAGGGATCCAGGTCGCAAGTTTCAACCCCATCACTCACGAGGATGACGGAGGCCTTGGCTTCCGTGAAGCGCAGCTCTTGGGCGGCCTGCATCACGGCTGAAGTCAGCGGTGTTTTGCCCACCGGCTGGAGTTTGGCCACGGCAGAAAGTATGGCTTCCCGGGTGTTGGATGCCGGAGCCACGAGCAATTCAATATCCTCACAGTCGCCTTTTTTGCGGTGCCCATAAGCCATCAAACCGAGCTGGACCGAAGGGTCGAGTTTCGAAACCAAATCGGAGACGACCTTTTTGGCCACCTCGATTTTTGGTCCGCCGGGAACCTCACCGGCCATGCTGCCGGAGGCGTCGAAGACGATGATGACGCGCGCTGCATCAGAAGCAGACTGCGCCTGCGCTGCCCATGGGAGAAGGGTCAGGAAGCAACTCCAAGCCAAAAGAAGAAGGGGGGATTTCATACCATTATGCTGTTTGTCCAGGATGGTCGACACCTGTCGACGAACCCGGGTTTCCAATTTCAGACGGAAAGATACCTGAGTAAATTCATTCCGCCCCAGCATAGTTAACAGATTTGAGTGAAATTTCTGTAATTTTCAGCCCTTGAATCAAGGTGGCAGGGACTCGTCCCGGGTCTTGCCAACCAGTTCTTCGACCTTGGAGGCGATCTGTTGCTCCACGGTCTCGGTGTAGGGCGCCCGGTGCCCGTATTCGTAGATCCCCGTGGTCCCCTCGTAACCGCCTTCGCGCAGGACCCGCAACGATGGCACGTAACTCAACAGATCATTGTGGTAACCCGCAACCCAGGTGGTGTCCCAGCCGTAAGCGGCTTTGAACCGCAGGGAATAATCAACCACAGTCTCACCCGTCAGGGCGATGTAGGTCAACTCCGGCCCAAAGCGCCAGACTTGGACCGGGTAGGGCACGCGATCCTTCAAGGCACCTTCGGATTCATATTCGGCAATCCAATGTTCAATCTCACGACGGACCATGCCCTTGGCATCCGGCCGTCGGTTCCGCAGTTCATCCAAACTCGGGCCTGGTTGGAAAAACAGTTCGGTGGTCCCCATCGCCACCACCAACGGTCCGTTCAGAGGGATCATTTTTCCACGGACCACTTGGCGGACCGCCTCGGCCAAAATATCACCATAATGCTGCGCAAGATCCGCCGCCGGGGCTTCGTTGGAGCCCATGATCCGGGGAAGCGGATTCGCGTCTCCACCGCAGTTCTGCACGAACATGGCCACCGACCCGGGAAATGTTTTCTCCACTGCGATCTGGGCGAATCCCGCGTAATCTCCACTGATGGTCAGTCCCGAAAGTGCCGTGGTATGACAGGAATACCCAAAGACCACCGCACGGATCTGGTCGCCTGAACGGGCCACCAGAACAGGCACATCCTGATCCACCTGACCGCCCAAGCCCCGTCCTCCGGGACGCGAGCGCCGCCGGTTCACCGCCACGCCAGCCAGCCCTTGCTCAAAGGAAAGCTCGGCCGGCTTCAGATCCGCGATCGCCTTCCCGATGACCTCATCATACCATTGGTGGAGGTGCTTGGTGTAACGGTCGCAGGCCGCTTTTTCCTCGGCCGTGTGCTCATAGTAAAGCCAGAGCACGTCCCCGGTAACGGGACAACTGTGATTGTGCGAATAATTCAACAACAAGCGCTCCCGGGGGAGTCCATGCTTTTCGAGCGCCTGGCGGGCGATGAGATCGACCATCGTCTCGCTCAGACCGACGAGGTCGGCGGTCACGAGCACCGAAGTCATCCCGGCGCTGTCGCGCAATGCCAGGGCCTTGATCCAGATGGGATGCACCACCCTCAAGGGAAGCCGGGTTTTCCCCCCGTAACCGGCCAAGGGCACCGGTTCGGTCGGAGTGATGTCCACCTGGGCCACCCCGGCCTGCCACTGCGCGAACGCAGGAACCGGGGCCAGCAACAGTGTGGTAAGGAGATATAAGCGGCGGAAAAGATTCATGGCTGGACTCCTTCGAGGTGATTGTGTTCCACGGTGATCTGTTTCGTTCCGGGCCCCGCTTTGACAGCCTGGCGGGAAAGTCCACCCCGGGTATCGACAAAGGTGTTGTCGCGGAGCGTGATGGACTCCGTGCCGCCCTGGATATCGATGACGGCTCCACCTTCCGGCCCGTTGTCAGTGAACGTATTGCCGATAATTTGGTTCCGGTGGCCGGCAAAGTCCGGACCCCGCTCAGGACGGAAGAGCACCCCTTGCTCCCGGCTTCCTTTGATCGTGTTGCCGGTGATCAGATTGTCGGTGTCCCGGTGGCCGATCGAAATACCGACCCGGTTGCCCTCGATAAGGTTGTTTTCGGCGAGTCCGTTTTTGACGCCCCAGCAAAAAAACAGGCCGATCTGGTTGTTGCGCAGGACATTGCGGCGGATCACCGTCCGCTGTGAGCCGGATCCCGGATGCAGTCCGAGGCCGGAATGCCCTTCGCTGACGGAATCCTCCACCGTCACATCATGGCAGATCTGCCAGCTGATGCCGTCACCATGGTTGTTCAGGGCCCGGATGTGGCGGATCGCGACGCGGTTGCAGTCCTGGAGAAAAATGCATCCGGCATAATTTCCGTCCAATTCCGCATTCTGCTCCCGGTTGCCATCGAGAGTGAGATGCTCGATCCGCAGGTCGGCGATTTCTTCACCGCTCACCAAGGGGAAAAGGGTTGATACCGTGGCATTGTTCATCTGCCAGACATTCTCCCGGAGCGGACGGTCGAGCTTGAACCGGTTCCCCGAGCGTGCCACCAAGGTGCGCTTGATCACAATTTCTCGGCCGGTTTTGGATTCCTTGACTCTGAGGCAAACCCCATCGCCGAGACGGAAACCTCCAGGTTGTTGCAGCGTGATTTCCTGATCATACCAGTCGCTGTCGACCGCGAGCGGAGACGAAACCGATGGCTCTTTAATCAGCCGCGTGTCTTCCCCGGACCCGACCAGACTGACCCCGGATTGGAGCCGCACCGCATTGCGCAGGCGGTAGGTGCCGGCCAAAAGGCGGACCGTGCCTCCTCCCAAACGGGCCACGTGATCCACCGCCGCCTGAATGGCCCGCTGATCAGACCCCATGACGTCGGCTCCCGTCGGCCCCACCGTGACCGTAAGTGACTCCTCCCAAGCCGGCTGCACGGCGGTATCCCCACTGGTTTGGCGGGGCCGGGTTACCGGAGGCGGATCGACCGCCTCTCCCAAGAGGGGAAGTCCGAACCCCAAAAGCAGGAGGTATTTTTTCATGATGCGAAAAGGGAGAGTGAATCAAAAATGACCATCGCTGCCGGTTCACTCCTCCGGTTTCCAATTTTCCGGCAAATGGAGTGACCAAACCTCACTGGAAAGTGGCCTGGCATGGCCGCCGGCGATCCATAGTTGGTCCTGGAAGACAAAGACAGAGTGCTCGTGGCGCTCCTTCCACTGGGTCTGCGTCCTCAGTTGCTGCCAGGTCCGGCCATCGGCGGAATGCCAGACGTCACCCCAGTTCTGCGAGGGCTGGTTCGACCAGCCACCGAGCACCCAGAGGCGGCCCCGGTAAGCGGTGGCGGAAAACCAGAGACGCTCGTGCCAGGGGGCCGCGGCGGTCTCCTGACGCCACTCTTTGCCATCGGCACTCGACCAGACATCATTCTTCGCATGATAAGCCGGAACGTAGTTGCCCCCACCCATGACATACATCCGGTCACCCAGCACCACGGCCTGATGATAGGCGCGGGGACTCCACGGGGCCGCCGCACATTGCTGCCGCCACTCCCGGCCATCGGCCGAGGACCAGACATCATTTTTCAGGTGGTGGTCATCGCCGAAATAGTAGTTCTCCGTGCCGCCAAGAATCCAAAGACGGTTCTGAAACACCACCAATCCGGCTGCCAACCGGGGAGACCAAGCCGCTTGGGCGGCAACCTGCTCCCAGCGGACGCCGTCGGTCGAGGACCAAACCTGGTTGCCTGCGGAATGACCAGGAAGTCGGCCGTTGTACCAGCCTCCCATCATCCACATGCGGTCCTTGAAGGTGACCGCCATCGACAGATCGCTGTGGAGCCAGGGAGCTGCGGGTTGCACGCACTGCCAAGTGTTGCCGTCCGCTGAAGACCAGACATCACGCGGGGGAG
>JADZAX010000361.1 GCA_020852405.1 Verrucomicrobiales bacterium | reverse complement strand
TACGTCGATCGCAGCCAAACCGATCGCCAACCCAGGACTCCCATGCGAGACATGGGGAGCCTGCACCGGGCTCGAAAGGACAAAGTAACGAGTCGGATCCTCCTTGGCCGGAGGCACGATGCTGCAGCCGCTCAACATCAACAACAGCGCGGGCAGCCCCGCGCGATACCATTTCCCTGAACCACTGAAAGTCAGAGGAAGTAAGGAGGCCAGGTTCATTGAAGAAATATAGGGGGCATCAGCGGGGGACCTTGCGCCCGGAAATGAGTGCATTGGGATTTCGCTCCAGATAGTCAGCAAGGCGTTGTACCGCCGCCGCCGCCTCGCCCAGCTGGGTCAGGGCTCGACCGGCTTCCGCACCCAGCCCCCTCTGCGCCGAAATGAACTGCTGGGCGGTGCGAGCCGTCTCGTTGAAGGTGGAGAGGGTGACCTTCGCCTGGCTCAGGGCAGCCGCAAGCTCGTCGACCGTGGGCTGCACCGCCTGATCAATTCGGCCGAGGGTGGAACGCAGGGAGTCGATGGCCACATTGAGATTTTCCATCGTTTTCGGAATCTCCTTCGACGAGGCCAGCGCATCGACTGACCTCCCGGCTTTGGACCACTCGCGGCTCAAACCGGCCAGATCGAGCCCGTTGATCTGCTTCCGGGTGTCAACCAGGATGCCGTGAAGCTCCTTGCCGAGTCCGGCGAAGTCGATCCGCTTCATATCGTTCAGGATCTCCGTGAGGTTCGCTTGAAACTCCGAAATAGTGGACGGCATCGCCGGAACGACAGCATACTTCACCTCGACTGTATCCGTCACGGGCACCGGAAACTCCAGAGGATCCGCAAAGTCCAGCTCCACATAGAGCATGCCGGTCGCAAGTCCCAAAACGCCTAGCTGCGCCCGGAGCCCGCGATCAATCAGTTGTTGAAGCTCGCCGCGCTGGGAAACATCGATCAACACGCCGCGCTCATCGGTGAGGGTATTGCGGCTCAATTCGCAGACCACCGCCACGACGGATTGGTTTTGCGCCGCCACATAACGAATGTTCAGATCGACCACTCGTCCCAGTCTCACCCCTCGCAACTTCACCGGCGACCCTAGGTCGAGTCCATGGATCGATTCGTTAAAATAGACAACGAAGCGCTGCGGCTTCGCAAAAAAATTCACGCCGCCAAACGAGAAGAGCGCCGCCAGCGCGAGCAGCATGGCGCCCAACACAAATACTCCGACCATGGCGGGACTGATCTTGGTCTTCACAGCAATAAGTGGTCGTACGTTGATGGGAGGGTCGGTTCGAAGCGAGGAGGCATTCAGCTGACATCAGGGCTGTTTCCTTCGCACCTCCCGATCGGTCCGGAGAAACGCCGTCACGCGCGGATCCTGACTGGAGTCACGCAGCTCTCCGGGTCGGCCGGACGCCACAATTCCTCGTTCGGTCTTGTCCAGCATGATGAGACGGTCTCCGATGCGAAAAATGCTGTCCAGCTCGTGGGACACCACCACACAGGTCGTGCCCAGCGTATCGCGCACCTTGATCACCAACTCATCGATTTCCCGCGAAGTGATGGGATCCAGGCCAGCCGAGGGCTCATCAAAGAACACGATCGCCGGATCGAGTGCCAGCGCCCGCGCCAGTCCGGCCCGCTTCTTCATGCCACCGGAAATCTCCGATGGATAGTAGTGGTCAAATCCTGCAAGTCCGACTTGAGCGAGCTTCAGGGTGACCAGTTCCCCGATCTCGCGGCGATTGAGACGGCTGTACTCCTCGAGGGGAAGCGCCACATTCTCCCGCAACGTGAGCGAGGACCACAGGGCGGCGCTTTGGTAAAGGACTCCAAACGTCTTCAGCAGTTGTCTCCGCGCCTCCAAATCTGCACCGACGAAGGACTGGCCAAAAAACCGGACATCGCCGGCCATCGGTCGATTCAGCCCGATCATGTGTCGGAGCAGCGTGCTCTTGCCGCAACCGGAGCCCCCAATGACAAAAAAAATCTCGCCTCGCTCCACGGTGAACGAGATCTCGTTCAGCACCACGCGCCCATCGTATCCACAATCCAGATTTTCAACGATGATCGCCGGAGGTGGCTTCTGGGGTTCAGTCAACATGGCAGTTCAAAGCCCGAGGATGTTGAACACCACCGCGAACAAGGCGTCCGCCACAATGATGAGCAGGATCGAGGTCACCACCGCCGACGTCGCCGCGGATCCCACGCCGGAGGCGCTCCGATCCGCCTGCAGTCCGCGCAGACAGCCCGACAACCCGATGAGCAGCCCAAAGGTGGTCGCCTTGATCAAACCGGTCGAAAGGTCCGACAAATCAATGATGCTCTGGGTCTCGACCCAATAGGCGGAGGGCGGTATGTCGAGAACCCCCTTGGCCACCGCCATGCCCCCTAGAATGCCCAGCAGGTTCGCATACAAAGCGAGGAGCGGCATCATCACGCCCAGAGCAAGGAGCCGGGGCATCACCAAGAAGTCGACGGGATCAATGCCCAAGGTCTGCAACGCATCGATTTCTTCACCTGCCTTCATGTTCCCCAGTGTCGCCGCAAACGCTGCGCCGGTGCGACCGGCCATGATGATGGCGGCCATCATCGGTCCCATCTCGCGCACGACAGCCAGCCCGACGAGATCGGCCACATATATGTCCGCCCCAAGCTGTCGCAGTTGCACCGCCGCCTGGTAGGCCATGATCAAGCCCACCAGCAGGCTGATCAGTGATACAATGGGCAGCGCCATCGCTCCGCATTTCTGCATTTCAGCCAGACAATCCCCCCATCGAAACCGCGCAGGCTGTCGGGCCAGGCGGGAGGCCGAGAGGGCACACTCGCCAACAAAGGTCGAGATCGCTTTGGTTTTCCTCCACGCGTCGACCGTAGCCATTCCAATGCCCGTCACCAAATCAGGCGTAGAGTCAGCGGGTCGGACCGCGGCCTCACCTCTGACGATCTGATCGGCCATTTCGGTCACCTGAAGTGGAATCTGACTGAAATCCGCCGCAATCCCATGAGCTGCAGACCAGCGCTTCGCTTCGACCAAAAACAAGACCAGCGCACCGTCCCAACTGCCCACCTCCTCCATCGAAATAGAGAACGTCTCCGGCTTCTGAAGGCCGATCAGGGATTCAAAACTCGGCCTTGGTTCCGCCACCTTCCATCGACCGCACAAGGAAAGGTGCAGACACTCACCGGTCGTGTGCGCTGTGACACAGGCATTGGTGACATGAGTCGGTGCGGCCATCTGGCCGCAAGCTCGTCGGATCCTTGCCCGGTCGCAAAGCCAAATTTCTTGCCCTGGCCCTTCATTTGCTTCGCGCTGCACCTTTGATCATGTCTTTCCGCACGGCTCTCTTCGATCTTGATGGCACCCTGCTTGACCACTTTTCGGCGATCCACCGAAGCTATTGTCATACACTCCCACAGCTAGGGCTGCCTGCCCCCACCCTCCAAGCGGTCCGCAATGCGGTCGGCGGCGGGTTGGAGCAGGCCATGCTTCGGTTTATTCAGCCCGGGCAACTGACTGATGCTCTGCGCATTTATCGAGCCTATTTCAACCGGACCATGTTG
>JADZAX010000360.1 GCA_020852405.1 Verrucomicrobiales bacterium | reverse complement strand
GAAGCCGACAAAGTCCCGCAGGATCGGGAGTGAACTTTGGGAAAGATCCGCTCCCCCAACCATGACCCGGCCCTGCTGGGTCTCGATGAGGCGAAGGAGCAGGTGGAACAATGTCGTTTTACCACTGCCGGTCTGTCCGACCACGGCGGTAAACTTCCCGGCTTCGATGGTGCAGGACAAGTTGTCGAGAATCGGCGGCATGCCCGGCTCATGGGAGAACGTGACGTTTTTCAGTTCGATCGAACCAGATCCGGGAACAATGGTGGTGTCCGGGTTGCTCGTCTCGGGGCTTTCCAAAAGCCGCTTGAGCTGCAGAAAGCTCGGGGCGGCAATCGCGCTGTCAGTGAAGAAACCTGAAATCCCCATCACTGGCCCCTGCAAGCTGCCAAATAGGCCAGCGAACGCGAGCACCTTTCCCAGATACTCCACATCGCCCGCGAGCGAAGCATCGCCCAGTTTCAGATAGTAATAAGCATAAATGAGAAGCGTGAAAGTGGTTGCCGGGATGACACCGGTCAGGTAACCGGCCATGGACATCCGGATGGCGTCATGCCGCAGCCCGCCGAGTTCGGCGTCGGTTTTTTTCACGGCATGGCCGTAGCGACCCGAAGCCACGAGATCGCGGTAGCCGGCGGCTCCCTCAATGAACTGCGTCATGATGCGCTCGCTCCTGACCTGACAAGAACGGGCGAGCATGGAAAGCCGGCGGTTGAGGAGCTTCAAAATGAATGCCACCAACGGAGTCAGTGCCAGGGCCAGCAGGATGAATCCACTTCCCAACGTGAGGAGAGCATAAAGGGTGGCGAAGAGTTGCACCACATTGGCGAAGGCCTGTGGCACCTGCGGGGTCAGCCAATCCTGGACGCGCATGACGTCGGAGGTGGAGCGCTGAGCGATGGAGCCGATCGATTCCCGATGCAAGACAGCGGAGGACATGCGTCCAAGCTTTTCAAAGACGGCCAGCCGCGTGCTGTGGGTGAAGCCCTGCGAAACTTGGGATGTCCACCACATGAGGAGAAACTGCACCCCGGTCAGCAAAATCTGCAACCCCAGCAATCCGCCGAGGATCCACCAGAGTGTCTGGACCCGCTCAGGGGTCCAGTTCTGGGTCATCCACCGGGGCATGTAGCCAAACACGGCCGGTGTGATCCCCACCAGAACCAACAGCAAAGTAACGCCGATCAGCTTCGATCGGTGAGGACGCACAAAAGGCCAGAAGTACTTGATAACCTCCATCGTCAGCCGGGGAGGTCCGGAGTCCATCCCGGGTGGAGGCCCCGCATCATGACCTTCCGGAGAGCCCATGGCGTGCCCCCCGGGTGGGCCGGGATCCATTCCGGCAGGAGGACCGGGATCGATTCCCGCCCCTTCGACTCCGGGTGGACCGGGATCGTGCACGCCCGGGGGCGTCCCGGAGTGAGAAGAAACACCTTGGGACGGCGGGATAGGCGTGGGATCGGTCATCTGGTGGGAGGTAGGACTCAATTCATTTGCTTTGAGGCCTGGAGGGAGGGCCCGGTTTGGTCGCAGGGCCATTCATGGGGCGCCCTTGAAGGAAAATCTGGGGCTCGGGTCCGCTGTTTTTGACGAAAGGCGGCGGCCCGATCTGGATCAGCGGGCCGCCATTCGGTCCCGGTCCGACGCGGATCCAGGGATGGGGCCCTTGGGTAAAGGGAGGCTGCGTCGGCGGCGCTTCCGGCAGGGAGGGCAGGTTGTGTGCCCCCAGTGCCTCATCAGGAATGCGGCAGCTTTCGAGAAATTCGGGATCCAGATCGTAGTATCGACCGTCCAAGGTGTTGACGATGGCCATGGGAAAAGAGAGGGGAGGCTGCGAAAAGGGGAGATGAGGGATTCCCGGGCAGGGAGCCACCCGCACACTGATCCCGTAGGCAGTGTGCGGATGGCAGGACTCAGTCCGGAAACTTCCAGCGGTCAACCACGGTGGTGGTTGTGCCAGCTGTTGTTCCAGTTGTTCCAGTTGTGCCAGTTGTGCCAGTTTTGCCAGCAGTTTTGCCAGCTTGGGCGGCACCAGTCGTGACCTTGAACGTCACCGGCAGCTTCTTCTCCTTCGGCACCGGCCTGGGGAGGACCGAGGTCCGGTCCCTGGGCGGCCGCGCCCGGCGAGGAAACATAGATCTGGATGATGCCGCCACCGAGGGAGGCGCCACCCGAGGAGGGAGGCATGGTGCCGCCCGGAGTGAGGTTTGGAACGTTCTCAGGGGCGACTTCCTTGCCTTGCAGCGAGGAGTCATCCACATCATAGAACTTTCCATCTTGGCTTCTAAGAATTGCCATTGCAGTGTTCCTTTCTTGGTATTGTGGGTTGGTTTCTTGTCTTCACCTCCCCCTGCATTGGCAGGTGGAGGAGAAATGGTAAAGGAGAATCCGGAAGGTCAGAGATGGAAATAGCCCATTGGGCGTTTCTCACCGATGCCGCGGAGCACGCTGTAAACTTTCTCGGGATTCTCCGTGAGATAGCGGAAAAATGCGCGGGTGTAGCCGCATTCGCTGTCCCGGTAGCGGATATCATTGAAGTCGCTGGTCGGACAACTCAGGCTGCAGATGCGCTTGGCATCGCAATCAAAGCATCGGGTGTACCAGGCGTCTTTCTTGTGAAGACCGCAGAGGGTGTTGTTGATGTTCTCCTGGTTGAAGCCGTCGTCGATGTGTCCGAGACGGTGTTTGGAAATATCGGTGCCGCAGGAGAAAACATCCCCCTCCAGATTCACCGCGCAGTAGGTGCGGCCGGCCTGGCACTCCAACTCCCAACAACTGAGTGGGCGCGAAGGATTCCGGCCGAAGGCGAACCGGTTCACCAACATTTGGGTGTTGGCCTCCACGACGGAGCACTCGGTATCGGCCATATGATCAAAAACGCCCTTCACCCCGGCAAACATTTCCTCTGTGCTGAGAAGGGAATGTTCCATTCCAAGACCCTGGGGTTGGAGAAAGTTGAAACGGAAGCCTTGCACCCCGAGTTCACGGAAATACTCCATGATGCGATACATGTGGTTACAGTTCCCCTTGGAGAGAACAAGGATCATGCCGAATGCGGAGCGGCGTTTGACGAGCATTTTGAGCGCTTGCTCGACCCGCTTGCCGGCCATGCGGAACTGGTCATTGATGTCGGGCGGACCGTCGCAGCTGATCCCGACATCAATCCCGAGGCCCTGAAGCATTTCCAACTTTTCCTCGGTGAGCTTTGTCGCGTTGGTCTGCATGGGATGCATGACCTTCTTTTTCCCGTACTTCTTGGCAAGGTCGGCGGCATAGGCAACCGCTTCCTGGAAGAATTCGTCCGGCATGATGAGAGGTTCACCGCCATGGAACTCCAGCCCCACCTCTTCGTGCACCGAGTTCTTGATCAACAAGTCTGCGATGCGCTTGTAGGTCTCCATGGAAATGCGGGGAGTCGAGGGGACATCGGCATCGACATTGCAATAAGAGCATTTCAAATTGCAACCGTTGGTGACCTTGATGGTGACATACCGGATATTGCGGAAGAATTCCTCGGGAGCCACCCATGAATGGGTGCGGTCGTTTTCCGGGCGTCCGGCACGGCGAATGACTTTCAAAGCGGGAGGTTCAGCGAGAGTGACCATGGTGTTTGGGGTGTTGTGCGTTCGTGAAAATCGGAAGAGAATCGGTTTGAGGGACCTAATCCCTGCAACATAGCGTTCGACGCGGTTCCGGCGCGGTTATTCAAGTTCCAGAATTTTTTCTTTCGAGTCGAGACAAAATGTGGTTGGGTGGTCGATAATCTGCAATATCCATACGGAAACGGCGGAATCAAACCATGGATGCCTACGAAAAAGTAAGAACTGACACCGTGCTCAGGGCAATGTTGTCACGTGCCGTCGAGGGAATCCAGGCCACTGAAGGGTCTCTCCTGCTCGTCTCCCCCGACGGGCAGGGTTTGCGCTTCGTGCTGGCGCATTCACCCGTGGAGGATCGTCTCGTGGGCAATGTGGAGCCGCTCAACAAAGGTATTTCGGGCCTGGCTTTTTCCCTGCAGCAGCCCATGGTGGTGAACGACACCGATTCGGACCCTTCTTTCGATCCGACGGTGGACCGACGGACCGGAGTGAAAACCAAGTCCATCCTGGTGGTTCCGCTGGTCTCTCCTACCGATGAATTCGGGGTTCTCACGGCCATCAATTCACGCCGCGAAGGCGGCTTCATCCACCAAGACTTGAAAACATATGGTGAAGCCGCCCGCGACATCACCGAGCACCTCGCCAGCCTGCACTTGGCACTTTCTTCCCAGAATGATGGACCTTTTGACTAACCTCGGCTCCGCGCGGGGCACCGGGGTTCGTGTCGCGATTGTGGACTCAGGAGTGGAGCCGCACCATCCTTGGGTGGGTGGCCGCCTTGTGGCTTCCTATGCAGTCATGCCCCATCCGACGGGAGGCTACCGCGTTGTGGAAGTCCACGGCAGTGATCTCATGGGCCACGGCACCGCCGTGGCTGGAAACATCCGACGGTTCGCTCCGGACGTTGAACTCATCAGCCTGCAGGTGCTTGGAGGGGGACTGAGAGCGGACTCCGAGGCTCTCCTTGCCGCGCTCCGCTGGCTCGTGGACCAGGAGGACATCCATCTCGTCAATCTCAGTCTCTCCACCATGCGCGAGCAGTTCGCCCTGCGCATGGGCCACGTCATCGATGACCTTGCCGCAAGGAATGTGACCTGCGTCTGCGCCCGGGGTTACCACCTTACCGGCAGGGCCTACCCGACCGATTTTGCCGCGACCGTGGCGGTCTCCTACAAGGAAATGCCCATGGCCCGGCTGGCCTACCGTCCGAAGGATTCCGTCGAATTCGACGCTTCGGGAGTCAATATCGAAATCGCGTGGAAGACCGATGCGGATCACCCCGGGGGAGTCCGCGTGGCCCAGGGCTCCAGTTTTGCCTGCCCTCTCGTCACCGGACTGAGCGCCCGGATGCTGAGTCTCCAACGCGATCTGACGCCGTATGAGTTGAAAACGCTCCTCAAGGCGTATGCCACCAAGCAGGACACCGGCTGGTGGGAGCCTTGGATGGATGACGTCGCCAAACGCCCGGTCTGAGACGGCATCCCGCCGGAGCCCCGCTCCGGCCCTCCGGGAGGGCTCATTTGAAGTTTGCATCGGCCCATGCTTGGCGTAGCCTTGCAAGGTTTCAGACCCATTTTCACTTTCCCCGTCTCCCATGATAGTTCAGCCCAAGATCCGAGGATTCATTTGCACGACAGCCCATCCCGAGGGCTGCGCCGCCCATGTGAAGGAGCAAATCGCCTATGCAAAGAGTCAGCCGCCTCTGGTGAACGCCCCCAAAAAGGTCCTCGTCATCGGATCCTCCACCGGTTACGGACTCAGTTCCCGCATTGTCCCGGCTTTCAGCGGTGGCGCGGCCACGATGGGGGTCTTTTTCGAGAAACCGGGCGCCGAGGGAAAAACCGGCAGCACGGGCTGGTACAACTCCGTGGCCTTTGAAGAAGCGGCCCGAGCAGAAGGCCTCTATGCCCGCAGTTTCAATGGCGATGCCTTTTCCAAGGAGATCAAAGCCGAGGTCATCGAAGCGATCAGTGCCGATCTCGGACAGGTTGATTTCGTGGTTTACAGCCTCGCCTCGCCCCGCCGCACAGATCCCGACACAGGGGAAACCTACAAGTCCTGTCTCAAACCTATCGGACAAAGCTACACCGCAAAAAACCTCAACACCGACAAAAAGGTGGTGGAACCGGTCACCTTGGAGCCCGCCTCTTTGGAGGACATCGTCCATACGGTGAAGGTGATGGGTGGCGAGGACTGGGAACTGTGGCTCAATGCGCTTGCTGAAGCCGGCGTTCTCGCCCCCGGTGCCCGCACGGTGGCCTACTCCTACATCGGACCATCGCTCACCTGGCCCATCTACCGCGATGGCACCATCGGGCGCGCCAAGAGCCACCTCGAAGACTCCGCCGCCCGGCTCAACGAGAAATTTGGCGCGGGCTCGGCCTACGTTTCGGTCAACAAGGCAGTGGTCACCCAGGCCAGCTCGGCGATCCCCGTCGTCCCTCTCTACATCTCACTGCTATTCAAAGATATGAAACAGCGCGGCCTTCATGAGGGCTGCATTGAGCAGATCCAAAGACTGTTCCAGGACCATTTCTGCTCGACCGAGGGTCCCCAGGTCGACGAGGGCGGCCGCATCCGGATCGATGACTGGGAAATGCGTAAGGAGGTCCAATCGGCGGTCGGGCAGGTCTGGGACCGGGTCACCACCGAGAACTTGGACGAATTGGGTGATTTTGCCGGCTACCAGGCGGAATTCTTGAAACTGTTTGGATTCGGCCTGACCGGGGTCGACTACTCTCTGGATACCGAGCCGGTGCGTGACATGCCTTCGATGGCGTGAACCCTCCTCGTCAAAATCTTCTCGCTTCGTTCCGCGCCGCATTCTCCGGTCTGGGCGCGCTGTGGCAGGGCCGCAATGCCCGCCTGCAGTGCCTCGCTTCCTTGATGGTGGTGGGATGTGGCGCTGCGCTGGGGATCTCAGTGGGCGAATGGTGCCTGGTCCTGCTCTGTTGCGGGGCCGTCCTTGCCGCCGAATGTTTCAATACTGCTTTGGAAAAGCTCGCCGATGCCCTCCATCCAGAGCGCCACCCCCTCATCGGTCAGGCCAAGGACGTCGCCGCAGCGGGGGTGCTGCTGCTTGCTTTGGCATCCGCAACCACTGGCGCCATCGTATTCCTTCCCAAGTTCATCCTGCTTTTCCATGCCCACTGACACCGGTTCCACTCTGGCCTCCGACCTGACCGCCCTGCTCGGCAGGGACCGGGTTTCGACCCTGCCGGAGGTTCTCCAAACCCACAGCATTGACAAATGGCATGCCAGCGCCCCGCCCGATGTCGTGGTTCTGGCAAAGGAACGGGAGGACGTGGTGAAGACGCTGCGCTATGCCAGTGCCCACGGCATTCCCGTCACCACCCGGGGAGCAGGGGTGGGCTACGTGGGCGGATGCGTGCCGGTGCGCGGAGGCATTGTGCTCTCGGTGCGCGGCATGGACCGGATCCTCGAGATCAATCCAGCGGATGGCGTCGCGGTCGTCCAACCCGGGGTAATCTTGGGAGATCTTCAGGCCGCGGTCCTTAAGCGGGGCTGGTACTACCCTCCCGATCCCGCAAGCCTGAAGGAATGCAGTATCGGCGGTAACATCGCCACCAATGCGGGAGGACCCCGCTGCCTCAAATATGGAGTGACCCGGCATTACGTGCTCGGGTTGGAAGTCGTTCTGGCTTCGGGAGAAGTCCTCCGCACCGGCGGGCGGTGCCACAAAAACAAAACCGGATTTGACCTGATCGGAATGTTCGTGGGTTCAGAGGGACT
>JADZAX010000359.1 GCA_020852405.1 Verrucomicrobiales bacterium | reverse complement strand
TTCCATCCATCAAACGCGATGGTGGCCATCACGAACGGTGCGTCCGGCACCTTGAAATCTTCCCGGAGGTGTTTGATCAGGCTGACGAGGTTCTGCTCGTAGCGGCTGGCGTGGGCCGGGTTCTGATCCTTGTGCCCCTGCCACCAGACAAAACCGGCGACCTCACCTTGGCGGGCACCAGGGTAATACGTGCCAATGTCAGCCAGAACCTTTTTGGCATTGGCCACATCATCATCATACTGTTTTCCAGCATACCATGGCACCGGCTTCTTGGGTTCACCTTCCACCCAGGAAGGCGTGTCGTCTTTATAGCCGGCATAGGTCTTGCCTTCAAAAGTGAACCGCTCGCTGCCGGGCGGCAAAAGATCCCAGCCAAGGCTGCGGTTTCCGATGCAGGATTTGAGAACCAGCACCGGTTCCTCCAGGACCTCCCCCATGACATGACCGAACTGCAGTTCCGGCCCAATGGTCCGGCCTTTGACGGTCAGCCAGTCGTTGTTCAGCAGCACCATCCCCGCCCCTTTCTGCATGACCTGAACATACCGGACATCGCTTCGCGCGGTCCAAAGTCCGGCGTCATCCACCAAGTGGGGAAACTTCTTTTCCGTTTTCGTCAGGTGTTCCAGGGTTCCGTTCTTTTCCGGCGGACCGACGTCGCCCATGCCGAACATGTTGGACTGACCCAGCAGAATGAAAACTTTCACCGGCTTGGTCAAGTCGGCCGCTTTACCGTCCGGCCTTGCCAACGGGGGATGCTGATCCGCCCCCCAGGAGGAAGGGCCGGCGATGGCAATGGCGGCGAAGAAAGCGAAGGCGGTGCAATATTTGGGTGAAGGCATGGCGTTGGTGGTCAATGGAGCATTTGTCAGGACTGTTGGTCAATCACAAAGCTGAAAGAAGGGGCTGGGGTTGGCCGACGGAAAGGCCGCTGCTCTGTCGAATCCGGGCACGGAAGGATCCATCCCGCAAGCCGGAGGATGGCACTCAAAAATCCCGGAACGGTCCCCGCGGTTCGGCTTTCTCCATGTCAGTGGTCCAGGCGTCGAACCGGGCTTTGACGCGCTTCAGGTCTTCGGGACGCTTTTGGGACAAATCCTCCTTCTCTCCAGGATCGGAGGCGAGGTCGAACAAGCCGGAACCCCCGTCCCGCATTTCGACCCACTTCAAATCGCCCACTCTGGCCCCGAGCTGATCACGGCGCTTCCAGAACATTTCCTGGCGGGGCGAGGGAGCTTTGCCCCGCAGACAGTCCCACCAGTCGTGACCATCGAGCACCACCCCCGACGGAAATGTTGTGCCGCTCGCCGAGAGGAGACTGGGGAAAATTTCGAGGCTGCTGAGAAACCCGGCGTTGACGGCGCCAGCCGGAATGCCCCCTCCGGGCCAACGGACCAGACAGGGCACCCGGATGCCTCCTTCCCAAGTCTGGCTTTTGTGCCCCCGCAAGGGCGAGTTGTCCGCTCCCCCGCTGCCCCCGTTGTCGGACAGGAAGATGACAATGGTGTTCTCCGCCAGTCCCTTGAGATCCAATTCCTTCAAGAGATCACCGATGGCGGCATCCATGCAGGTGACCGCAGCGCAGTAATCCCGGCGCCGGGCCGCAGGAGTTACCACGTCCACTTTCCCATCGCCGTAGCGAGCCTTTTTCTGAGTCTGGAACTCCGTTCCGACGGCCGGATACCGGTCCCGGTATTCCTTGGGAGCCTGGACCGTGGTCCGGATCTTGGGATCCAGACTGGAGGAGTTGTGGGGGGCATTGAACGGCACATACAGAAAAAACGGGCGTTTTCCTGCCTCTTCCCGGAGGAAACGCAGGGCCTCATCACGGAACAATTCCGTGCAATAGCGGCCTTTCCCCTCCATCGTGGGGGCACCGTTGCGGAACATGGACGGCACGCCATAGCGCTCGTGGGTGTAGTAATCGATGCCGGTATTAACGAAACCATAAAAATCCTGAAACCCCCGCGAGGTGGGAAGAAAGCGTTTGAGGGAGCCGAGGTCCCATTTGCCATAAATGCCGCTGACGAAGCCGGAGGGTGCCAAAGCCGCCGGCAGAATCACTTCCCGCTCATCCATGCCCCCGATGCGTTCAAAGGTCACGTCATACTCCGCTGCCGGATAGCGGTATCCGTAATCGGGGGCTTCGTTGCGGATCATGTCGGAGATGCCATTGCGCTGGGGGTAACGACCGGTGAGGAGGCTGGCTCGGGAAGGGGTGCAGGCCGGCCAAGCAACGTAGAAATTCGTGAGCCGGACGCCTTCTCCGGCCAGGCGGTCGAGTGAGGGGGTCTGAATCGTCGGATTGATCACCCCGAGATCGCCATAGCCCTGATCATCAGAAACCAGGAGGAGTATGTTGGGCGGACTGGCCGCCAAACCGACAGCCCCTGAAATCATGGCCAATGAAGCGGCCACAATGGACCAGAGGCAGCGTGCAGGAGAACCCATCCTCCCAGTTTGCCTGAATCGGAAGCGCGGGTCAATCCTGTGGCACTCCCTGCTTGCACCCCGGGACATTCTCCTGCTCATTGAACGATGGTTTTCTCCCCTGAATACCCGCTTCCCCGCCTGAACCGGCTTTCCAGGTTCACGCTGGCAGCGGTGGCCCTGCTCCCGCCAACGACACATGCCCAAGCAGTCCCGCCAAAAGTGCCGGTCCCCAGCCAACCCGTCGCAACGGCAGGTGGCAGTCCCGGCATACAAAAGGAGAACTGGGAAATCAGCCCTGCCCCGGACTGGATTACCCCCATCGAGCCAGACTTGAGTTCCCCCACGCCCTACCGGTCGGACATCAGCGAGGGATTGTATTTCCGTCTCGTCGACATGCAGGCCCATGCGGAGAAACAGGAACTCTACCAGCGTTTTGTCGACGAATACTGCACCCTGGCCGGAGTCCATGACAACGGCAGTGTCGAAATCGATTTCTCTCCCGCCTTCCAACAACTCCACATCCATCATTTCCGCCTGATCCATGGAGGCAAGACCGAAGACATCCTGCCCCGGCTCGACTTCCGGCTCATCAACTCGGAAAGTGAAATTGATGCGGGACAGTTCAACGGCCGCAAAGCCCTCCATATCCTGCTAACCGGAATCGGGCAGGGCGACGTGCTTGATTACGCCTACACCGTGGTGGGTGACAACCCGGCGTTTGCCGGCCACTACTGCGACCGGATCCCCATGCGCTGGGGTAGTCCGGTGGGCCATCTGCGTTTCCGCCTGGTCAAAAAAACGGACCGCCCGGTCCACTGGCTCGATCTGGGAATCGGCATCACTCCCATGGAATTACCGCTGCCCGGGGGCGAAACGGAAATTCTCTGGGAGCAACACCAGGTCCCGGCCGTGATTGTGGAGCCAACCCTGCCGGGCTGGTTTCGCCCCTATCCCATGCTGCACCTGAGCGATTTCGCCGATTGGAAGGAGGTTGCGGCCTGGGGAGCCCCGCTTTATGCCAGCGGAAGCAAGCCGGTTCCCGCGAATGTGGCTTCCGTCGCCGCAGCCATCCGGGAAAAGCACCCCGATGCGGATGGACGGGCTCTCGCAGCGATCCGCTACGTGCAGGACGAGATCCGATATCTGGGTCTGGAGGATGGCGTTGGGGCTTACCAGCCCAAAGATCCCATGGTGACCTGCGATCTCCTGTTCGGAGACTGCAAGGACAAGACCCTGCTTCTCCGCACCCTCCTCGCGGCGCTGGAGATTCCCAGTGAACCGGTTTTCGTCTCCACGACCCGTCGGCGCCACATCAACGATGACCTGCCTTCACCACTTGCTTTCGATCACGTCATTCTGCGACTGATGCGCGAAGGCAAGCCTCCGGTCTACGTCGATGCGACCCAAAATCTCGGGGGAGGTGGCCTTGATGCGGTGACAGTCACCGACTTTGGCAAAGGACTCCCCGTCACCGACGACAGCCCCGGACTGGCCGATCTACCGGTCCCACGACCGGAAAAAAACGCCGTGGTTTCACAGGAAGATTGGGACATCAGACACGATGGGATCGCCCGGCTGGTCACCTCGACGACCTACACTGGTTCCGAGGCCGAAGAGCAACGCTACTACCTGCAGGGCATCCATCCCGACAGGCTCCATGCGGATTATTTGGAATATTACCGCGACCACCACCCGGACATCCAACCGGACGGACAGGTCGAAATCCAAGATGACCGGGAAGCCAACGAACTGGTGGTGGTGGAACGCTACCATCTGGAAAAAGCGTGGACCGCAGATGCATCCGACCCGGACTATTCGTTCATCAGGTTTTACCTGAATCTCCTCTCCGATCCCCTCGCCCAGCCAAAAAACCCCGACCGCAAGATGCCTTATGCCACGATGCATCCCATCGATTACACCCAGATCGTCAGGGTCCGACTTCCCGGTCCCTCGGAGGACTGGGAATTTGAGGAGGAACACCACCACATCGAAGCCGGTCCCCTCGCCTTCTCCCGCGACATCACTTACGAGGATTCCGTGCTCACGATCCAAGGAAAACTGGATTCCGGCGACGACCACGTGGTGCCTGAGAAGGCCCGGGAGTTCCGCGACCGCCTCGATGACATTGGCGAAATGTGCAGTTATGCGCTGTGGAACAACGTTCCGGAAGATCAAACCTATGATCCGACGGGCCAGGTCGATGCGACCGCCGCAGAAGGGACCGACGATTCTGAAACAGTCATCGCCAACATGCTGGCTGGCGGATTCTTCGGTGTCATCATCGGCGTGGTCGCGGGTGCCGGACTCACGCTGCTGATTGTTCTGCTGGTGCGCAGGCCTCCACCACCGAAACCTCCTTGGCAGGGACCTCCGCCGCCTCCGATCCCTCCCTACGGTCAATACCGGTGAACTCTCGCCGGGTGGTGCTGAATGCTGCGATCTTTGAACCAACCCCACTCCCCCATGAGCCAACGCTGCTTTCAGAAAGGCCCTGTTCTGGTGGGGATGATCCACACCGGAGCGCTGCCGGGGACGCCGGCATCCCGGCTGGGCATGGACGAGTTGATCGAGAGTGCCGCTAGGGAGGCCGCGCTTTACCGGGAAGCAGGAGCCGACGCCCTGTTGGTGGAGAACATGCATGATCGTCCCTACCTGCGGGGGCCGGACGTGGGACCGGAAATCACCGCCGCCTTGGCCGTCATTTCTCGGGAGATTCGCCTGAGATCAGGCCTGCCCACCGGGCTCCAAATCCTCGCGGGAGCGAACCATCAGTCCCTCGCCGCCGCTCACGCGGCCGGCCTTGATTTCATCCGGGTCGAGGGATTCGTCTTCGCCCACGTCGGGGATGAAGGCCTCCACCAAAGTTGCGCGGGAGAACTGCTGCGGCACCGCCGCCGGATCGGCGCGGAGGGCGTCGCCCTGTGGGTGGACATCAAGAAGAAACACAGCTCCCACGCCCTGACGGCCGATGTCAGCCTGGCTGAGACTGCGGCTGCGGCCGATTTTTTCCTGGCGGATGCCCTCATCGTGACCGGCACCGCCACCGGACAACCGGCCGATCCAAAGGAGGTCGCAACGGTCGTGCAGGCCGCTCCAGGAAAGCCCGTGCTCGTAGGTTCGGGGGTCACGGCGGAAAATGCCAGCGACTTTGTGAAGGCGGGGGCGAGTGGGCTCATCGTCGGTTCCGCCTGCAAAGAAGGCGGCCACTGGACCGGCCCGGTATCGCGGGACAGGGTGCTGGCGATTGCGCAGGTCGTGCATGGTTTCCGCCCCTGATCCGGGAAGTCACCAGCGC
>JADZAX010000358.1 GCA_020852405.1 Verrucomicrobiales bacterium | reverse complement strand
GGCTTTGCGTTGGCAGGGGGGCAGCGCCCGGGAAGTCTCCTTCTCCACGCACGAGCTGGCGGCCCAGGTGGTGCTCGCGGGTTTCTCTCCGGGGGCGACCTGGATCGCCCGCATCGGGGCGGATCTGCTGCCGGTCACGGCTGCCCCTGATGGCACCATCCGCCTGGATGTGCCGGCCCGGACCGAAGTCCTGGTGTCCCAGCCCGCATTGAATCTTTCCCGCAAATGAGAACCTCCCCTTCATTGAACGCATCCCGTTCCACTGGCCGCGCCGCCGCGCGTCCGGGACTGTTTTCCACGAAAATGTGGGCCCTCCTTGTCGCTGTGGCTCTCGGCGGCGCGGCCCTCCTCGTCCCCAGGGAACAGGAGCTGATGAACCGACTGGAAAAGGACGGTAAGTATGACCGTCTCCTTGAACTCACTCTGGGAGAGGAGTGGGAGCATCTGGAACTCACACCGGCAAAGTTCGGACAATTGTTGGACACCTGCCGCGATTCGGGATGGTCAGGTCCGACGATGCATGCCTTGACGGCGGTCATCTCGGTGTCCAAAGACATGAAAAGCCTGCTTCCGGAATTGGACTCGCGTGGCGCGGCCATTCCTCCGGGCAACTTGGAGGCACTGCGTCGCACCATTGCCGAGCGGGCGCTGGCGGTGTCCGAACCCGCCACTGCGGCGATTGTCTACGGAGAGTTGGCGGACGCCCCGGATTTCTCCTTGGAAGATCTCCGGCTCGGACTGTCGGCCCACCGATACAGCGGCCGGATCCGGCAGGCCTTTGATTATTGTGGCAAATACCTTGCCTCCCATGGCAAGACGCTTGAGGAACTTCCCACGGATGTTCGCCACATCATCGTGGCGTTGCACCGTGAAGTGAACGAAAGCGGCAAGGCCTTTGAACTGTTGCGCATGGAAGCCGGGGCGGATCTGGGCCGAGAGAATGCCGAACTGTTCGACCTGATGGCCGCGACCGCCGCCGAGTCTTTGAAAACCGCCGACGCGCTTCCTCTGCTGATGCAGTATCTCGACGGGCTGGAATGCAACACGATGAGCTGGCAGGAAATCCATCGTCAACGGGAGGGATTGCTGAAAAAACAAAGCACCGTGATTTACCGGAAGCGGGCGTCCGTGGTGGCTGCCCAATTGGCCTGGAACACACGTGTTGGCGAGGCCTTCGACATCAATCTCCGGCTCGCCGCGCTTGGGGAGGAGGCGGCGCTTGACCGCTGCGTGCAAAGCTACGTGTGGGCCGGACGGCACGAGTCGTTGGCTGAATTGCTCGACGTCGTGGAACCGGCGCGCTATCAATTTCTGCGGGGAAAACTGGCTGCCTCGAGGGGGCGCAATGAAGATGCGGAACGCTGTTTCCGCAGTCTCGCCGAAGGCCGGGAAAAAGGGAATGCCGAAGTCTGGGAAACCCTCGGCCACCTTCTCGACGGGCAGGGCTTGCTGAAAAAAGCGACCGATGCCTACCGTCAGGCGGTGACACTGGATTCGAAGCGGACCCATCTGCTGCCCATCAGGGCTCGCCTCCACGTGGCGTTGCGGGAGTATCCGCAGGCCTTGGAATGCTACCGTGCCATCCCGGAAAAAGAACAGAGTCACAAAACGATCGAAGATTACGGCCTGCTCGCGGAATCGATGCGGGAGGATGATGACATGATCCGGGCCTATGAAATGATGGAAAGACTCCAAAAGGTGTCCACCGTTGAGCTGACCTACGATCTGGCCAAAGCCTACCGGGATACCGGACGGTTGGAGGAGGAGCGGCGGACTTTGGAATCGGGGCTCAAAACCCATCCCAAAAGCAGTGTCCTAACTCTGGCGCTTGCGGATCACCTGACCCGGACGGGGCTGGCGGAAGAGGCCCTGGAGTTGCTGATGGCGAACTACACGCCGGGAGATGGCCGCTATGTCACCCGGGTGGTTCGGTTGGCTCCGGAGGCGGCGGATCCCACGGTCGTTCTGAGCTGGATCCAGAGTCAGGAATCTCATATCAGTTGGACCGATCAGGAACGTGTGGAAATAGCTGAAATGACTGAGGAACTCGGTGACCTGCCCCGGGCCATTCTGCTCTATTCCCGGATTCCGGGCATGGAGGGGGAAGGGGATCGGATACGGGCCGAAATGCAAGCCCAGGCCGGACGATTGGCCGAGGCCCTCAATTCGCAGCAGTCTTACATGCAGTGGAAAGCTCCCGGAGCCACCCATCAGGACTGGACCACGCTGGGAGACCTCTACCAAGCCAACGGCAAAGCAGAGGAAGCCCGGGGATCCTACCTTAGGGCACTCGAAAGCGCGAAGCGTGTCGCCTCCGGGCCCTTCACGCTGCGGCGTTAAGGCATCCGCGAAGACCCTTCGGGGTGGCGGACTCAGTCTTTCAAAACCGGGTCGCGGTCCAGCTTGAGGCCCATCTTGCGGTAAAGCGTGGCGATACTGACTCCGAGCATACTGGCTGTTTTCTCGCGCGATCCCCCGTTGTATTTGAGGGTCTCGCGGATGAACATTTTTTCCTGCTTGCGGATGAATTCGGCCAGCTTGGTTCCGAGCGGCAAGGAGTGACGCACCTGCTCCTGCTCGTCGTCCGAGATCTCCACTTTATGGGTGACTTTGGGAGGCAGATCGGAAGGACGGATGCGTCCTTTTTCACTGAAGGCACAGGCCCGTTCAACGGCATTCTGGAGTTCCCCGACATGTCCGGGCCAGGTGTATTGCTCCAAAAGGCGGGCAGCGTAGGAGTCGATCTCCTGCTTGGGCTTGCCGGTGCGCTGGGCATAACGCTCAAGGAAATATTCGGCCAGCAACGGGATGTCCTCACGGCGATTGCGCAGCGAGGGCACGGTGATCGGAATCACCGAAATCTTGTAATAAAAGTCTTCCCGGAACGTTCCAGCGGCGATGCAATCCTCCAAGGATCGGTCCGAGGATGCGATGAATCGCACATCCATCGACTTGGGCAGGGAACCGGCCATGCGGCGGGCGGAGACACTTTCAAGGTAGCTTTCCAACTGTGCCTGCAGACGCAGTGGCAGCTGATGGATTTCCTCAAGCAGCACCGTTCCTCCGGCGGCCCGGGAGAAGATGGATTCGGTACGACCACCGGAAAGTCCGAACAGCTCCATCTCAAGCAGGTCTTCCGGCAGGGCGGAGCACTGGAGCACTTTGAAGGGGGCCCGGTTGCGCTCACTGGTGTTGTGGATGCTGCGGGCCACCATCTGTTTGCCGGAGCCGAACTCGCCTTCCAACAGCACTGGGCTGTCATTGTTGGCGATTTTTTCAATGATGCTGAGGATCTCCCGGATTTTGGGGCTCTGGCCGATCAATTTGGACGGAACAAGAGGCAAATCGATGAGGTGCGGCTTGGCGCCGTTCGGTGCGGGCAGACCGCGTTGTTGCAGGGCCAGATCAATCGTGCGGACCAGATCGGCGAGCTCGAAAGGCTTGGTGAGGTAATCGAAAGCTCCGAGTTTCATCGCTTCCACCGCAGTCTCCACACTGCCATGACCGGTCACCATGATCACCGCCGTGTCGGAGTAGCGGGCCTGACTGTATTCGATGATCTCCAATCCATTCATGTCACCGATCCGAAGATCAACAATCATGACTTCGGGGTGGATCCGATCGAGGGCGGCAATGCCTTCCTTGCCGGTCTGAAATGGGAAAACCTCATGACCTTGCTGACGGCACAGTTTGCTCATCAGATTGAGGATGTCCGCCTCGTCGT
>JADZAX010000357.1 GCA_020852405.1 Verrucomicrobiales bacterium | reverse complement strand
TTGACCGCAAAGTTGGGCGCAAACGATATCCCATTCGCCGGTTTTGGTGGGAACAAACCAGAGCGGAATTTCTTTGCCGGGGATAGCGTCAGCCTGAATCCACATCGGGATCAATGCCAGGCCATGGATGACATCCGTTGACGTTACTTGAACCACACAGGTCCGCCCTTTGGGAAGAACCAGTTCATTGACCGAGACAAAATCATCGGTAGCATTCGGATCCTGCTCGACCAATCCAATCGGATTGGCGCTGGTGATGGAACGCATCTTGGTGAGGCCCATGGAATTGTCAGGACCGGTATAATGGAATGTCCACCGGAACTGTTCCGCAACAGCCCGGACTTTCACGGCATTACTGCGGTCAACAGGAATGCGGTCGACGCGGGCCGCCCACAGCGGGAAGGCAAATCCCAACAACAGCACAACCTCGACCACGATGACGCCCACCTCGATATGCGTGGAAAAGTGAGAAGTCACCCCGGAATAAATCGCTTTGGGATTTCTTTTCGCACTGAACCGCCAAAGAGCGTAGAAGACAAAAATCCCCCACCCCACTCCCAGCAAGGCCATCACCCAATGGACCACTTCGGCCATGTTCTTCACCTGGGCACCGTGCTCGGAGGCCACGTCCGGAGTACCGAGCAAATCATTCAAAAAAGCCAGCGTCATTTCGATTGGTTGGTTGGAAAAGAAAAAAGAAGAACCTCAACCCTTCGATGAAGGATCCGAGGAAAGGTCTGAACCGAACTCCCGGCTGCGTTTTGACAGATATTTGATGAAGGCAAGCAGGCTCCCCAGAATGGCCACCACCACCAACAACATGAACCCGATGGCAAAATTCGCCGCCGTGGTCGAAGCGTCATCCGCACCAAGGCAGGCGGGACAGGCGATCAGGAGAGAGTCAATGGTGAGGAAGCTCATGATTGAGGGCACATCGGCGGTATCTCGATGATCAGAGAATCACTTTACGGGACTTCTTGAAAAACCAAGGACAGTAGACCGCCAATGCGACGCCGCCGGCAAGACTCACCCACCCCATGATCCGTACGGAGGGATCAACACCTTCGGCCCTGAAGCACCACAGCGCAAACAAAACGCAGAAGAGCCCCGCGATGACGATGAATACGATATGGAAGTGTTTGAGTGACATAGTAAGTCGATCCTCAGAGATTCACACCGAACACGGGCCGGATCGGATCCGACAAAGCAAACAAACAGAGGAACATCAATGCGGCGAAGAAGTAGAAAGTGAAAACGAGGATCTTGTAAATCAGTCCCCGCTCTTCGCGAAGGTGCATGAAAATCAAGCCGACAAGGGAGGCTTTGACACAGGCGATAAGCAAACCGACAACACAGTCACCCGCGCTGAATCCGGGGCGTCCAAAGTCGAACCACCCCCAAACGGCCACGGTGAGGCCGGTGAAAAACATGAGGGCGGCAAACACCCACCAATATTCCTTGATGTGACTGGAATGATCTTCGTGACCGTGTGACATGATTTGCTGACAGGATTGATTCGGATTCCGGACGGACCCGGATTCACATGAGATACATGATGGGGAAAAGGAAAATCCAAACAAGGTCGACAAAGTGCCAGAAGAGGCCCCCAACTTCGACCCGATTGGCCAGGTGTTCCGGATTTTTCAGATACAGCTTCTTTCCGAAAACCAGCATGTAGCCGAGCACAAGGGCACCACCCAGCACATGGAGTCCATGCAAACCGGTCATCGTGAAGTAGATGGCGTAGTAGGTGTTGTACCAAGGGCCATGATTGCTGGCATAGAGAACTTCGGAACGGGGAATCCGTGCGAGGATGAATTCATTGTTGGCATGCCCGCCGGACACTGCATGCGGATCCTTTTCCTCGCCGCCGGTTTCCTTCTTGGGCTCCGCATGCTCCTGCGACTCACCATGTTTTTCTCCATCAGCATGATCATGGAGGTGGATGTGCAGGACATTGACCCGACGACTTCCCAACTGGTGCTTCTCTTCCTCGACGGAGGGGAACTTGCCTTCGGGATAATGCTTACGGATTTCCGCCACCACTTTGTCCTGCTCTTCCTTGTAAGCCATCTTCGCGGCTTCCCTCTGGTGTTCGTCGACAATGAGCGACCAGGCCTTGGCGGACATTTGCTGGGAGATCGGGAGACGTTGCAGGTCCATCCCATGCACCAGCACTTCGATCATATCACCTCCCTCGGCCAAGGCTCCCGCAAGTTGGGTGCCATCCACAAAACTGAGGGACGACTCCGTGTGAGATGCCGTCCTGTATGATCCAGGCACATTGAACTTCAAGGGCTTGTCAAACTTGATGGTCACTTTGGTTTCCACATTGACGGCGGGAAGATCCTTGTCGAGAAGGACCTGATCCAGTTTACGGGACTTGCCAAGGACTTCCCGCTGGACATAGTCCCGGCGAAGCGAACGGGCCTCGGAGAGCTTTGCGAGGATGTCCCGCTTGGCGGGGAAGAACCAATCCTCCCATTGGGATTTCCCATCGATCTTACGATCACCCACGGTAGAGGCGGGCCACAACTCTCCCTTCTCGGCATAGTCCATGAAGAGCAAGGAAGCCGAATCAAGGGAAAGGGTCACAGATTCGGCCAAGAAACGCACTTTCAGGGTACTGTACCCGTTGGCGTGACCGAACAGACCAGCGAACCCGGCAGGCCAGCCTGCGCGTCTTTTCTCAATCGGATCCTTGGCGTTGTCACTGAGGATCTCGCATTCGATGACGGATCCGTCTTTCAGATTGATCCCATGATGCTCCACCATTTTGGTCTGGTACTCGCGGGTCTTGATCACCAAGAAGGTGAGCGCGCAGCCGATGACCAGGGACATGTAGATCTGGAAAGTCCGCCACTTGCGCATTTTCAGTCCGACCCAGGCGAGAACGACGAAAACGGACGATGCGATCAGGACAACGGTGTTCACCGCACCAAGCAATGGCTCCTGAACACGCTCCGGCCAGGGATTGTCGATGCCTTCGTGGATGCCGACACGAAGGAAGACATAGGCGGAGAAGAGGCCGCCGAAAAGCATGACCTCTGAGGCCAAGAAGAGCCAGATCCCAATCTTGGAATTGAACAAGCCGGTATCGCGGCGTGGAGTGACTTCGTAAGGAATTTCCATTGTTGCGTTTCAGTAAAAACTGGAAAAGCGGATGTTGAACGCCGGCATCAATGATGAACGGGAGACTCTTCCGGTTCCGGAGTGCCAGATGGATCAGGCTCCCACTGTGGCGTGAAATCGGTGTCCGCACCGGGAACGCTGTATTCGTAAGGGTCACGACAGGCGACCGGTTCGGTGAGGAAATTGCCGTGAGGAGGCGGAGTCGGAGTCGCCCATTCCAGCGTGGTAGCCTGCCAAGGATTGTCGCTGGTTACTTTTTTGCCCATCCGAGCGCTCCAGAAGAAATTGATCACAAAAGGAACCTGAGCAATGGCCATGATCCACGCTGAGGCGGAGGTCACGATATTCAAATCGATCATCGACATGTCAAGCCCCAGCCATTGCAGCGCGGGGGTGTGGGAAAGTTGTTCGTAAGCGGCGCCGCCGTCTACGGCACGGCGGTGGAATCCGGCCATCCCCTGAAGGAACATGGGGGCGAAAATGCCATTCATACAGATCAGTGATGGCCAGAAATGCAGATGTCCCAGAGTCTCGTTCATATAACGACCGGTATGCTTGGGGTACCAGTAATAAACGCCGGCAAACAGGGCAAACAGAGATCCGGGAGCCACGACGTAATGAAAGTGACCGATCACGTAATAGGTATCGTGCAGGTGCAGGTCCAGTTCGCTGAAGGCCAAGGGAAGACCGGTCAAACCACCAATCCCGAACATGGGAAGGAATGCCGTCGCGAACAGCATCGGGGTGTTAAACCGAATGGAGCCGCCCCAAAGGGAAATCATGAGCGAAGTGATCAGAATCACGGACGGAACCGAGATCAAGACGGTCACCGTTTGGAAGAACGTGGTAACCCCCGCTCCCATCCCGGTCATGTACATATGGTGCGCCCAGACAATGAAGCTGAAGAAGCCCAGAACCATGGCCGAGTAAACCATCGTGTGGTGTCCCCACAGCGGCCGACGGGTGTTGTTCGGTATGATTTCCGCCACAATGGCAATGGCCGGCAAAATGAGAACATAAACCTCGGGGTGTCCCAGGAACCAGAAAAGGTGCTGGTAAAGCAGCGGACTGCCGCCACCGGCCGCATCCATTGGCATACCATTGACATTCAGTCCCGTGGGAATGAAGAAAGAAGTCCCGGTGGTCCGATCAAGCAGCTGCATGATGGCGGCCACTTCGAGCGGTGGGAAGGCCAGCAGCAGCAGGAATCCGGTCACTAGCATCGCCCAGACAAAGAAGGGCATCCTCATCCAGGACATCCCCTTACAGCGAAGATTTATGATCGTGGTGATGAAATTGACCGCCCCAAGAAGAGATGAGGTGATCAGGAAAACCATGGCCAAAAGCCACTGGGTGCCACCTGTCCAGAGAAGGCTCAGGAAGTGGGTGTCCGTGATCGTGGCGATGGGGGAATAGTTGGTCCAACCTGCCTTGGCAGCCCCGGAAGGCATGAAGAAACTGGCCAACATCATGACACCGCCAATGAAGAAACTCCAGAACGAGGCCATGTTGACGCGGGGAAAAGCCATGTCGGGAGCCCCGATTTGGAGCGGAGTGACATAGTTTCCGAAGGCACCGAAGGCCAGTGGGACGACCCCCAGGAAAATCATGATGGTGCCATGCATGGCACCCAACATGTTGTAAAGATCACCGCCGACACGGGCCTCATTGTCCAACCAGGAGTCAAACCACGGCATGGAGGACAGGAAAGGAATTGGCCGATCCGGATAGGCAATGCTCCACCGCATTATCATCATGAGGAAGAAACCGACGGCAAGGAACAGAAGGGAGACAATGCCGTACTGAATTCCAATGACTTTGTGGTCGGTCGTGAAGACGTATTTCTTCCAAAACGGCGGATCGTGATGATGATCTCCGTGGTCTTCCGCATGGCTGGCGTGGCTGCTCATGATATCTCCTTTAAAAACTCTGTGACTTTACGACCGGCCCGGCGGTTCAAAAACTGCCGATTGCTAAAAACTCGAAATTGATCAGGGAACCTTCTTTTCTTCCCCATCGGCAGGAACCGCTCCTATAGAATCTCCTGTTTCCAAATCGACCTGATCACCGGGCAAATGGGCAGCAGGATCCAATTTGGCCAACTCTGAAGTGGGAAGCGGTGAGGGGAGTCCTGAAAATTCCTCACGGGCCGATTTCATCATTTCGGTGGTGACGACTCCGCTTTCTCCCTCGGGCAATTTTCCGAAGGATCGACGGATGTAGGTGGCCACTTGGGCGAGCTTTTCGTCACTGAGAGTGTTCCACGCCGGCATCAGGTTGGGAGTGTTGAAACTTTGTCCCCCGACCGTGATTGGCCCCATGAGGCCTTTGTGAAGAATGGCCGCCAGACGTTTGGTGCCACCATCCACATATTCGGACCCCACCAACGGTGGGAATTGACCGGCCATCCCTGAACCACCGGCCTGATGGCAGGCGACGCAGTTGCCGTAGACCTTTTTCCCTTCTGCCATCCAGACATCAATCCAAGGCCCTTTTGCGGAACCATCGTCCCCATTGGCGCCGGGAGGCCGTGGACCTGCACCGGAGTAATAGGCGAATGCGTAGGTTTGGTCCTGTGAAAATCCTCCACTGTAGGTACCAAGAACCCCGCCACCGGCAATCAACAAGGCAGCTCCGATCAAGAGCCAAACGAACCTAACCGGTTCGTCACCGGCCTCCGGTTCCGCGTGCTCGCGACGGACCGCATGGTGGATCGTGGAAACTCTGGCCCCCTCGGTTTGGTAATCCAAATTCATGTTCTGACCTGGCTCGCTCATCCTTTGAATTCTTATTTGGCGGGTGCGGCAGCAGGTGCTGGCGCGGGAGCCGCAGGGGCCGATTCTTCCTTCGGCGCAGTCACCAGACGATCCTTGCGACGGGAAATGAGGTAGTCCACGAGAGCTTCGGCATCGGCCGAGGGAAGGATCTCAAACCCGGGCTCCACGCCATCGACATCGACCCGGTTGTCGGAAGGTTGCCCGACAATGGGCTTGAGTTGGTAAAGGTGTTTTGAAGCAGGCATCACGGTTTGTTCACCAGCGTTTTCCATCGGCTGGAATACGGCACTGGGAGCATAAATCATCTTGTGAATAGCGGCCCGGTCGTGGACGCGTGCTCCGAAATTAGAGAGATCAGGTCCCACCCGGAGATATCCGAGATGGGCGTAAGTCTCGCCCAGATAATCCTCCGGCCGTGTCTCCCTCGAACGGTTGGCGGCCTCATCCCCACCCCAACCGGGGCGCCAGACATCGGATCCAAGAAAGGTAGGCCTGACCATTTGCGTGTGGCAAAAAGCACAGCCTTCACGGGCATAGACTTTCTCACCCGCAGAAGCGGATATCGCCCGGGCGGGACCATAGTCCTGGCCCGCCAAGGCAGCCGCACGAGAAGGCTCGATGCCACTGAGCCTGAAATAAGGCAGCAGGACAAGCAACAGCCATGGTACCGCAAAGGCAAGAGCCAGACGGGTCAGGAGGCGGCAAAGTTCGCAGCGTTCGGTCTTCATTAGGCGTGGGCGGTTCCTTTGGCAACGTTGGCGGCCTGCTCGGCACTGGCGGCTTCGCCAGGAGCAACATGCATGAGCGTCGGACCTTCAGAGCGACGCCCCTTGCCAACGAACATCAATGCCAATTGCCAGAAGAAACCAAGATTGGAATAAGCAATGAAAATCCAGCCCAGAACCAACGCCACGATCCAAGGCTTGGCCACCTTCACGGAAACTTCAAAGGGGGTGTCCCATGCGTCTAGGCTGGCCCCCTGACTCAAGCCTGCAGCAAACATGCCGACAAGAACAGTCAAAATGCCATAGGTGGAGAACCAGAAGTGACGGCGGATCCAGCCACCGTGGGGCCATTCACAACCTGTGATACGGGGAACGATGAAGTAAATCGCCCCAAAGGCCGCCATTGAGAAAACCCCGTAAATCGCCAAGGTGTCTAAACCGAGTTCAAAAAGATTGAACTGCAGATATTTGGAAATTCCGATGAAGGACTTCAAAGCGGAGAGCACGGCAAAAAGGAGCAGCATGGCCATGCCAAAAAGGGAAAAACGAAGAGATGGACTGAATTGCATCAGGGAAAACTTGCCCTGCATCGTGTAGAACAGGTTGGCGGCAATGGCCGTAATCCCGATAAGAGCGAAAATCGTGGAAGCCCCCCCCACGGCTGGCATCCAAGCAGGAAAAGGTCCGCCGTAGAAACGCTGAAATCCCATCCAACCGGCACAAATGGCGAGCGTCCAGAAACCAAATTTCGCCAGGGGATAACTGTAAATGGGCCGCCCCACCACTTTGGGAACTATGTAGTAGGCGATCGCCACTGCGATCGGGATGAACCAGAAATAAAGCAGGTTCTGCATGTACCAAACGGTAACGCCCGCTGACATGACGGCTGAACCTTTGGCTCCCAAGACTAGATTTGCGGTAATGTAAACCCAGGGAAACCAAACGGCTGCGGCAACAAGGTATTCTTCAGAAATGAAGACCGGTCCGTCACGGCGAACCCGGAACATGACCAGTATGGTGACCACAATCAGCACGTAAGTGGCGGCCAACATCGGCCAAAGCATTGACGGAAAGTCCAACCAAGTGCGCGAATTGCCAAAACCAGACCACACCGCCAGCACACCGAGAGCAACGCCGAAGTTCCAGATGTGCCCCAGCACGATGATGTAGGTGGCATTGCGCAATCCGACACGGGTGAGTCGCGCCATCATCCAGATCATGATCCCCAATCCTGCCTGCATCGCCCATCCGTAAATAAGGGCATCCATATGGGCCGGAAAAATCCGCCCAAAACTCAACCATGGGCAGGCATCCCACAGAGTGGGAACCCGGAGTTTCAAAGCAGCGACCATTCCGAGAATGGTGGCGGCAAAAAGCCATGCGGCGGCACTGGTGAAAAAGAACATCACCGGAAACCGCACCGACCGGTCAATGGCGGCGCGCTCCTGCATGTCTTGAGGGCTGGCTCCTGGCGAGGTCGAACTCATTCGTCTGCGTCCTGCTTGGGTGAGGGGTAAATGGAAAATTACTTGGCGGCGGGCGTGGGCACCGGCGCAGTGGCGGGAGGCGTGGCTGGGGCGGCAGCGGGAGGCGTGGCTGGGGCGGCAGCGGGAGGCGTGGCTGGGG
>JADZAX010000356.1 GCA_020852405.1 Verrucomicrobiales bacterium | reverse complement strand
AGCGCATCTTTTGGAGGTATTCGTCGCGGGTGGATCGGCTCATGGTTTTTGCCATTTGCCACGGTGTCCTCGGTTATGAGGCAATGGGCCTCAACCGACTTTTCAGGAATCTCCCCTTCGGCGTCTTGATTGATGAGGCAACGCGTCCCCCTTTCGCCCCCCCTGAGCCTCGTTGACATTCCGGGGCATTTCCTTTATCGTAAGCGTTTTGTCATCCGGCTGTTTTCCGGTAATTTTCCATTCCCATGGCCACCCGGCTTCCCCACAGCGTTCCACTTCATGGGCGTACTTTTTCCACGGCCATGTGGGTGCTCGGGTTATGCCTCTTTCTGCAGGTGTTGGCGGTCGCGGTCGCGGTCTTGCGCCGTCCCACCTCCCTACCCAGCACCCCAGTCACTGTCGGCACTGTGTTTCCTGCGGCCATAGCTGCCTTGCCTGCCCCGATCCGTCCGGCAGCGCCTCCCCAGACCGTGGCCTCGAATGGCTTCGTCCCTCCTTTGACTGCGGGCGTGGGCACTCTGCCGCTGGAAATGCCTCTCCTTTCCGCGCCAGCCTTGTCTTCATCCGCCAGAGAGGCCGAAGCGGCCGCCGTGACCGCTTTCCTTGACATCCCCGTCCCGACGACAGCCCCCCCCTCTCCGGCACCTCTTCCTTCTCCACGCGTGGCGACTGCCCTCGCGGCCCCCTCCCCGGGGGAGGCACATCCGGCCCACCAATTGGGAACTCCCCTGCTCGAATCCATCATGGCAGAAGCCTTGGAATTGCGTTCCACCGGTGACACCGTGCAGGCGTTGGAAAGGCTCAGGACACTCGAAGTCAGCCTGCCCGAGCATCCACGAGTGCTTCAGGAACTCGCGGTAACCCTCAACCAGATGGGATTGGCATCCAAAGCTTCATCCTATTGGAACCGAATCGAGGCCCTCGGACCGGAAAAGGCTGGTGCATTTTATGATCTCGCGTCCATGGCTCTGAAAGGAGACCCTCTCGCAGGAGACACGATGAAACCCAAAACACTCAAGTTGGGGAAAATCGGGGCCCATCAGAGCCAGGATGCCGCAGAAGGTGAAGAAAAATGGTCCCTCTCGGTTCCCGTTCTGGCGCTCGACGGCGCCACCCCCAAAGGCGAGGACATGATCATCAAAGTTCAGTTCTTCGACGAATTGGAAGGCGGCGCAGTCGAGAAGTCCACCGCCACGGTGGAGGAGGAGTTCATTTCCCAGCCTTATGACTGGAAAGATGAAGCACGGGAGGTGATCAATGTGATCTACCACCAGAAAGCCTTCACTCCCGAAGAAATCAAAGACGGAGGGCGCCGCAAATACTACGGATACGCCATCGAAATGTATTATTGCGACATTTTGCAAGACACAGTGGCGGATCCTGCGACTTTGCTCGAAGAAATGGAGCGCCCTTCCGCCAAAAAGCCACCTGTGCAAGGTCCAGACAGCAGCCTTTTCCCGAATGAATAACCTTCCGAAATCGCCCACAGACTCCTCTCCGAACCTTTCCGTGCTGATTGTGGAGGAAGATCCCGCACAACGGAAGTCACTAGAACTGCCCGCTAGAGAGATAGCCAGCCACGTCTATTTGGCCGGGGACATTGACACCGCTTGGGAGATCGCCAACACCCTGCAAGAACTTCACGCCGTGGTTTTGGGAGTCGAGGAGTCCTCCCTTTCTGCGGCCTTCCAATTCCGGGACATTCTGCTGGAGCATTTCGAAACTTTGGAAGGGGCGCTGTCGGCCGGTTTCGACATGGTCCCCTATTTTGAACAGATGCGGGGGGAAAAACTCTTCCACAAGCCGGTGGATCCGGAAACCTTCACCGCCTGGCTCTCCAAAGTCGGAGCCAGAGTCGCGGCCCGGCGCCAGGAGACACCGGCACCCGAAACGGTTGAAGAGAAAGCCCCGCCAACCGAACCGGAGCCCCCCACCTCGACACTGGAGGATACCGCCGCCGCAGAGATACCCGCGGCCCCTTCTCCCACCGCCGATGAACCCGCCACGGAGGATAGCCCACGACTTGAAGAACTGCCCGAAGGAGCCCTTGAACCGGGAACCCTTCTGGGAGACTACCGACTGATTTCGGTGATTCATGCGGATGACGACATCGCCATTTACGAAGCTGAGCAGATTTCCATGCAGCGCCGCGTGGCCTTGAAAACACTGTTCCGAAAACACCGGCGGGATCCGGCCTGGGTGAATGCCTTCGCCGAGGAAGCCCGCGCGCGCGCACTGATCTCCCATCAGAACATTTCCCTGGTTTATGAAGCCGCCCAAGAGCGCGGAGTCAACTTCTACACCATGGAAATGATCAATGGCACGTCGCTCAAAGCGATGGCCGAAGCAGATGAAAAGCTGGATGATGAAATGGCCTACGAAGTGCTCGCCAGCTGCGCCGAAGTTCTGCGCTATCTGGAAGGCAGCGGAGTCCGTTTCCGAGCACTGACCGCCGAGGGCATTTTCGTCACCGGGGAAACCGCTCGCATTGCCAACCCCGTCAAAAACTCTGCCTCCGTGGTCACCGAACCGGGTGAGCAGATGAGCATCCTCGCTTCCGCGCTGCGGCCGGTTCTGCAAGGCAAACGAACCTCCCTTGAGAAACGCATTCTCGATGTCCTCCTGCGCATGGAGAACAACGACCGGGCCGACGGCATCCGGGATGTCAATCAACTCATCGAAGCCCTGATCCGGGTTGAAAAAGCCGAGGCTGAAAGTGACTATCTTGCCGAGCTGGATCGCGAAAAAAACCGCAAAGCCATCAAGACCGGCATCATTGCCGGGGTGGCAATCCTGGCTACCGGACTGGTAGCGTTGAAACTGCTCGACAAGGGGCCGGAAGTCCGCAACCTCAACCAAATGGCCCTGATTCCGGCCGGTGACTTTGCCTACCAGGACGGGGATAAAGTGCATGTCAACGAATTCTGGATGGGGCTCTATGAAGTCACCATTTCCCAGTACGCCGACTTTTTGGAAGCTTTTAAGGCGGATCCGGATCTCTTCAAATCCGTGTCCCACGCCGAGCAACCGGAGGCCAAAAAGGACCACAAACCCCTTAATTGGGACACGTACTATGAGCTGGCTGAAAAAGGCTCCGAATATGACGGGAGCTATATCGATCTGAACTGCCCTGTGATGGGTGTCGATTGGTGGGATGCCTACTCTTACGCAGCTTGGAGAGGGCACCGATTGCCCACCGAGATCGAATGGGAGCGGGCCGGACGGGCCAGAGACAACAAAGTGTTTCCTTGGGGCGACACGTTGGATCTGCTCAAATTCAATTCCGGGGCTGACTCCACCAAAAACGGCGACAAGGAGCCGGGGTGGCAGGATGGCTACCGCTACTGGAATCCAGTGGACACCATCGCCACAGACGTCAGCGATTACACCGTGGTCGGGATGGCCGGAAATGTGAGCGAGTGGACGGGTTCCTGGGATGTGCATCCTGACAATCCCGACAAAAAAGTGCCCTACTACAGAGGCGCTTCCTACACGACATCGAAGGACTTTGAGCTGAAAAATCGACGGCCCTCCGATTCCGCTGACGATCGCAAGCTTTCCATTGGTTTCCGGACCGTGAGCGACAAGGATCCCAAGGATCTCCCGCCTCCGGGATCGAATCTTCCGGCTCCCTCAACTCCCGCTCCAGCCACAGCACCAGCAGCACCTCCGGCCCCCGATGCTCCGGCGACGCCGGCTCCCCCGGCACCGGAAGCTCCCGCCAAGCCGACAGCGGACCCTCCTGCCGCCCCGCCTTCTGTCAATTGAGCCCTCTCAACTTTAACCCTTGTGAAGCAGCCCCTCCGGCAAACTCCCCTGCTCTCCTTCCGACCGGTTTCCCGGGCTGCGGTGGGATTGATCGGGCTGCTGGCCGCCGTCAGTCTGTTTGCCCTTCCAGAAAGTGGTCGGGCCCAGATGCAAATCTCCTTTAAGCCGGACAAAACGGCCTATATGACCTACGAACCCATCGCCGGCACCCTCTATTTGGTGAACCGGGCAGGACGGGACCTTGCTCTGGCGGATGCGGGGGATCTGCGGTGGCTTGAGTTCCAAGTGATCGGACCGGACGGTCAACTCATGATTCCCGAACAGGGAAATCCCAGCGCGAAGCCGGTGGTCCTCCAAGCTGGTCAGTCCTATGAATTGAAGGTTTACATCAATTCCCAGTATGCGATGCACCGCCCAGGCTCCTACAAGGTGAAGGTGCGGGTGCTGTTCCCGGACATGAAGCAGTATTTCGAGACCAAGCAGACGAACGTGCAAGTCACCAATGGGCATGAGATGTGGTCCCAAGCGGTCGGGGTTCCGGCAGGTCTTCCCGGCGCCGGGAAATATCGTCAGTATGCCCTGCTCACCTTTTATGAAGGCAACAGTTCCCGCGAACTCTACTTTCGACTGACCGAGATGGACACCGGGCAGGTGACTCACACGTATTCCTTGGGCAGTTATTACATCTCCCGGCCCCCGCAGTATGTCCTCGACAGTTCCAACAATCTCCATGTGATGCACCTGGGGGGGCCTCAATCCTACGCCTATACCGTCATTTCGCCTACGGGAGACATCGTCGAACGAAAAAATTACACCAACCGGGGCACCAGCAGCCCCGCCCTTTCCATGGTGGAAGGCGGAGCGGTCAAGGT
>JADZAX010000355.1 GCA_020852405.1 Verrucomicrobiales bacterium | reverse complement strand
ATCTGGCGGACTACTGTGCCTCCAAGGGGGGCATTGACGCGCTCACCCGGGTCGCGGCGGTGGAACTTGGGCCCTACGGCATCCGGGTCAACTGCGTCGCTCCCGGAGCCATCGAGATCGAGCGCACCCAACTGGAAAGCCCCGACTATGCCGGCACCTGGGGCGCCATCACCCCTCTCGGCAGGGTTGGCGTTCCGGCGGACATCGCCGCCGTCGTGACCTTTCTTGCCAGTCCGGAGGCGGATTTCACCACCGGCCAAACCGTCTACGTCGATGGCGGCCTCTGGACCAAGGCGCAATGGCCCTACCAGGGATGATCCCGCAGATGGCCACTCTGGATCCCGCCTTTTGCCGGCTCCGCCAGGAGCGTCTTCGCGCCCTGATGGCCCAGCAGGGGCTGGAGGCCTTCCTCACCACCCACCGGCACCACATCCATTGGGCGACCGGGCATTGGCACGCCCAACCGTTGACCAGTGTCGCGCTACTGGTTGTCCGGGAAGGCCCGACGATGCTTGTGCTCCCGGATGAACCGGACAGCCCGCCTCTCGCCGATCGGATCCTTTCCTACGCCGCCCAAAAAGTTTGCACCCTCATCGAGGACATGGATGCCGCCGCCGCCGCAGTTCTGGCACCGCACCTTGTGCCATTCCCAACGGCGATCGGGGTCGCGGGAGCGGTCGCCCCTCCGTTTCTCGCCGCCTTGTCGCAGCCTCCGCAGAATGTCACCTCGGCCTTCCAAATGCTGCGTCGCCTCAAGGATCCGGATGAAGTCAGGGCCCTCCGGCGCTGCATTGCCGCCACCGATGCCGTCTATGCGGAAGCCCGCCGCCTTCTGGTTCCCGGACTGACGGAAATCGCCCTCTTTGCCGCGCTCCAAGCCGCCGCCACCATCGCCGCAGGAGAGCCCTTGAGCGGCTGGGGCAACGATTTCCAATGCGGTTCTCCCGGTGGCCCTCCCCGCAACCGACCGGCCGGATCGGGGGAGATCGCGGTGCTCGACATCGGTGTCGGCATCCAGGGATACCGTTCGGATTTGTGCCGCAGTTTCGTCGTCGGGGGCCCTCCCGGCCAGGCCCAGCAGGAAGCCCATTCCCACGTGGTCTCGGTTCTCCAGGAAGTGGAAGACCGGCTCCGTCCGGGCGTCTCCTGCCGGGAATTGTTCGAGCATGCCAAAAGCCGGCTCGACGGCTGGGAAGGCGGGTTTTTTTTTCACCACCTCGGCCATGGCATCGGTCTCGATGCCCATGAAGTCCCCCGGCTCAATCCCCAGTGGAACGACACCCTGGCCAGCGGGGATGTCATCGCGGTCGAGCCGGGATTCTATCGCGAGGACCTGCGCGCCGGACTCCGCCTCGAACAAAATTACCTGATCACCCCGGAAGGGGCAGAGCGTCTCTCCCATTTCCCGCTCGATCTGTGAATCCAATCAACGACTCCATCATTATTGCTTGACTCCCGATCTGCTTCTGCTGTTTTGGAGGCAGTTCAATTCTTCATTTTCCATTGGCCCAAGGCCTGCTATCCGTCCCTTCTTGATGAAACTCTCTTTCGACCAAGCCGTCCGCCTGATCCGGGAAAAGGACCGCCGATTTGATGTCGATGCGTTTGCGTTCCTTCGGGATTCCTTGGATTTCACCGTCAAAAAACTCCGCGGCGAGATCGCCGGGACCCACGTCAATGGTCGTGAGCTGCTGCTGGGGTTCCGAGACTATGCCCTGAAAGAATTCGGCCCGATGGCTGGCACGGTGCTCCGCAGCTGGGGCCTGAACCGTTGTCAGGACGTCGGGGATATGGTGTTTCACCTCATCGAACTCGGGGTATTTGGCCGTTCGGAGTCGGACAAACCGGAAGATTTCGCGGATATCTACGATTTTGACGATGCTTTCCGCGTGCCCTTCCGTCCCCGTCGGCTCATTCACGGACTTCCCCAAGGCGCCAACTACCGCAGCGTGCAGCCTTCGACATTGGAGTCGATGGAGCAGGGTGGGGCTTCCACTCTCTGACCTTGGACGGGGAGCAGACCTCCCGCAGAATCAGAATTTTCGGATCACCCGGGGAACCCGAGGCGGCGGAAGGGTGGACTCCGGTTGGCTGGGGGACAACTTGGCCATCCGACTGGCGGCGCTCAACCCATCGTCATCCGGCTCCGCCACCGGAGGCACCGGACGCAGAGGCTTCAGCGCGGGGGCGACACGTGTCATCGGGTTGGCCACCGCCACGCGACCAGTGGTCCTGCCCGGAGCAAGTCTCGGGGAAGAAAGCGATGGATGACCAGGAACAGGAGCCGACGGAGAAGCGACTACCCCGGAATCATTTTCACTCACCGGAACCGGTGGCAAAGGAGCCATTTCCAGGGGCGCCGGTTCAGTGACTGGAGGGATCACCAGCGCGGCAGGGGCCAGCGGCGGAGGCCCTGGTTGCAGGATGTCTTCCACAGGCTGAACGGGCTCCGTAACTCCGGTGACGGCGGGCCGCGGCACAGCCATTCCGTGGCGCCGCCCTTCGGACCTCGCGATCACTGCCAACGCGGTCTGGTAATCGACGATGAAGGCTCTTGAGGCCTTGGCAATGAAATCGACCTCGTCATCCCGCATGTGGAACACCACCAGACGCAGTTCGGCATCGGCCACCACCACGGAATTTCCCCCGTCAAATCCGAAGGCCATCTGGTCAAGATGACGGTTCTGGCCTTGATAATGCAGCAGAATATCGTCGATGACCCCGATGAAATCCGCCACTCGTTCTTCCGAGAAGGGGAACAAATTGTAAATGATTTCGCGCCCCCGGGCCAGACAAAGCCCCGACACCGTGCCGGACTTGCGAAGCATCTGAAGAGGTTTTTCGAGTGATTCGATGTTCATTCGTTTAAAAATTCATTCATCGCGGCCAACATTTCCCGCATCGGAAGCCGTCGGTTCACCATGGTGCCCACCAGTTCCGGACGGGACGGATGCGAGTTCGGATCGAACCGGTAGCCAAACGCTGAATCTCCCTCGTAAAAAAGGGCATACGAGATGGCCTGCATTTCCAGGCGCTCCCCCACAATCTGACTGCATTCCTGCAGGGTCATCAGATCCTCGGCAAATTTCTCCGTGTCCTCCCGTCCGGTGCGCCCCCGGGCGGAGCCTGCCGCGGCTCTGAAGAAACGCGGAATCCGGCGTTCCAGGGCATCTCTCAGCATTTCGTTCTGATCGCTGAGTGTGCTGTTGTGGGTATCCTCCATGCGGCGCAATTTACAGGGGAAAGGGCCGTTGAAAATGCCAAATTTTATTGCTTTTGTCGACCAAGATCTCTCTTTTTTTATAAAATTTCTCAAATCTGAAAGTCATCAATAAAGGTAAAGAACCGGATGATGTGCTCCAAGCTCCGAAAACGCCTCAGGCGGATCGGCCCGTTGCAAAGTCATGAGCAACGGCACTTGCGGGCGGAATCGGAATCCGGTACGATTCTCCCCATGCTGCGCTCCCATATTGGCGTCCCGAAGGAAATCAAAGCCCAGGAAAACCGCGTCGCTCTGACGCCGTCCGCGGCCTGGCAACTGGTCAAAAACGGCCACACGGTGCTGGTGGAGCGCGAGGCCGGAGCCGGCTCCGGATACTCCACCGAGGAATACGCCACCGCCGGGTGCCGGATCATGGAGACTGCGGAAGAGATCTTTGACCAGGCCGACATCCTGATCAAGGTCAAGGAACCGCAGCCCGGGGAGGTCGCACGGCTGCGCCCGGGACAGATTTTGTTCACCTACCTCCATCTCGCGGCGAACCTCGAACTCACCCAAAGCCTGACCGCCACCGGGTGCACCGCCATCGCTTACGAAACCATTGAGGTCAACCACCGGCTGCCTCTGCTCGAACCGATGAGTGAGATCGCCGGATGCATGTCGGTCATGGTGGGAGCCTATCATCTGGGCCGGCACCACGGAGGCCGGGGCATCCTCCTCGGCGGGGTGCCGGGAGTTCTCCCGGGCAAGGTCGTGGTGATCGGGGGGGGAACCGCAGGGGTCAATGCCGCCCGGGTCGCCACCGGCATCGGTGCGGATGTCACCATCCTCGAAGTCGATCTGGAGCGCATGCGCTTCCTCGACATCACCATGCATACCGCACACACGTTGTATTCAAGCGAAGCCGGATTGATGGAACTGCTGCCGCATGTCGATCTGGTGATCGGTGCCGTGCTCGTCCCCGGGGCCCGTGCCCCCAAGCTCATCACCCGGGAAATGCTGAAACTCATGCCGGCCGGCAGTGTTCTGGTGGACATCGCGGTGGATCAGGGAGGCTGCGCCGAAACCACCCGGCCGACGACGCATTCCCAACCCACTTATGTCGAGGAAGGGGTCATCCACTACTGTGTCGCCAACATGCCTGGCGCCTATTCCCGAACCGCCACGCAGGCCCTGAACAACGTGACCCACCGCTATCTCCACCTCCTTGCGGAACGCGGTCTCGTCGAGGCCTGTCGCCTGAAACCCGAACTCCTCGGCGGGATCAACTGCCACGGAGGCCTCCTGACCTGCCAGCCGGTCGCCGACGCCCATGGCCTGCCTTGGACGGCGGTAGGTGATTTGCCGGACTTTCTCCCCTCATGACCACCACCATCAATCTCCTCTCAGGGCCGCGCAATGTCAGCACTGCTCTGATGTACTCCTTTGCCCAGAGGCCGGACACCGCCGTGGTGGACGAACCGCTCTACGGTCATTATCTCCGCCATACCCGGGCACCCCAACCGCATTGCGAGGAACTGATCGAAATCCTGGAAACGGACGGCGCCAAGATCGTCCGCGACATCATCCTCAGTCCCCCTCCCGGCAAGCCGGTCTATTTCATCAAAAACATGGCCCACCACCTGGTGAACCTGGATGATTCCTTCCTCGAAAAGGTGACCAATGTCTTCTTGATCCGCGATCCCGTGCAAATGCTGCCGTCCCTGATCCATCAGATTGACTCCCCCACCCCGCGCGATGCGGCCTATGAAAGCCAGGCCAACGCCTTCCAGCGGCTCAAAGCGGCCGGTCAATCCCCGGTCGTGATCGACTCGCGTGAATTGTTGCTGGATCCCGAAGGGGTGCTTCGGGAACTGTGCCTGCGCACCGGGATCCCGTTCTTTCCGGGAATGCTCGCTTGGGAGGCCGGTCCCCGGCCCGAGGACGGCGCCTGGGCGCGTTGGTGGTACCATAATGTGCACGCCAGCACCGGATTCCAACCATTCAAGGAGAAGTCCGAACCGTTCCCGGAACGGATGCGCCCCCTTCTCGAGGAATGTCTCCCGCATTACGAAGCGCTCCGGGAGGAGGCGGTGAGGCCTTAGGCTCTCCCCACCAGCACCACATCGTCGGCATCCCACTGCAGCAGCACCCCGTCACCGCGCTCCCATTCCGGCTCGCCTTCTTCGTGCGGTTCGGTGACCTGCCAGATATCCTCTCCCACCCGGACCCGGTAGCGGGTCTGGGAACCCAGATAAACGGCGGTCTCGACCACTCCGGGCGTGCCCGTCCCCTCCCCTGCTTTGACAATGCGGAGACGTTCGGGACGCAGGCTGAGATGGACCCGGTCCCCCACCGAAAACGTCCCCGTCTGGATGGGAAGGAAAAGGTGGCCCCGGGAGGAGAGATCAATCCGGATTCCCTCCGCTTCCACTGCCAGAACCATGCCCTCCCAGAGATTGGTCTCCCCGATGAACGTGGCGACAAAGGGATTGGTGGGCGCCTCATAAATCTCCCGCGGTTCCCCGAGTTGCTCGATCCTCCCCCGGTTCATCACCGCGATGCGACAACTGATGCCCATGGCTTCATCCTGGTCATGGGTCACATAGAGAAAGGTCGTTCCGATCTCGTCGTGCAGCGCGCTGAGCTCGGCGAGGAGCCGTTGGCGGAGTTTCAAATCGAGCGCCGCGAGAGGCTCGTCGAGCAGCAGCACCCGGGGACGGTTCACCAGGGCCCGGGCAATGGCGACGCGCTGGCGCTGACCTCCGCTGATTTCATGAGAGAATTTGTCTTCGTGCCCGCCGAGATCCACCAGGTCCACCATGCGATCCACCGCGTCCCGGATCTCCGCACGCGGGCGGCGCGCCATTTTCAAACCGAAAGCGATGTTGTCACGGATCGAGAGATGGGGAAAGAGCGCATAGTTCTGGAACACGGTGTTCACGGGGCGCTGCTCCGGAGGCAGACCGCTGATGTCGCGTCCCTCGAGGAGAATTCGCCCCTCGTCGGGATGGATAAACCCGGCCACCATCCGCAACAGGGTGGTTTTCCCGCAACCACTCGGGCCAAGCAGCGAAAAAATCTCGCCCTGCAGGATTTCCAAGGACACCCGGTCCACTGCGGGAACGTCGCGGAAGCGCTTGGTGATACCTTCAAAGGTGAGAAATCCGGCCATATCGGCAGGTATCATGCCGCACCCGCCGCGAGATGCCATGGGAAAATTCAGAGCCCCAGGCCCCGCCGCATCGCATCGACCGGAGCCGGACGATCGAACCAGAATTCAAAGGCGAGAACGCCCTGCCACAGCAGCATCGCGAGGCCATTGGCGACACTGGCGCCAGCCGCGGCGGCGTCCTCGAGAAGACGGGTCCGCTCCGGGGCGTAAATCATGTCATAGACCCGGTGCCGCGGCAGAAACGTGCCTGCCGGAACCAACACCGGATCGTCCACCTTCATTCCCACCGAACTGGCATTCAAAATCAGATCGACCCCGGAAAGCGCGCGATTTAAACTCTCCGGACTGCCGTCGATGACCGTCACGGAGGTTTCAGGACGCAGGCTGCGGATTTCTGCGGCGACCGATTCCACCTTGGAAAGAGTGCGGTTGGCGAGCACCAGCGCAGGGCACCCCTCAAGGGCGCTCTGCACCGCCGCCGCCCTTCCGGCGCCTCCCCCGGCTCCGAGAATGAGGAGACGCTGTCCTCCCAGTGGCACCCCGAAGGCTTCCTCCACGGCCCGGCTCAGCCCCGGACCGTCGGTGTTGTGGCCGGACAGGGTGCCGTCCGACTCGACCCTCACCGTGTTCACCGTGCGCAGATGCCGGGCTGAGTCGGTCAGACGATCGACCAAACCAAGGGCGGCAACTTTGTGCGGAATCGTCAGGTTCGTGCCCAGAAATCCCTGACGTGACAATTCGCGGAGCGCGGCGGGCAATTCCTCCTCCCGGATCAACAGACGGACATACTGCGCCGGGATACCGGCTTCCTCCAGGGCGGGATTGTGCATCTGGGGGGAACGCGAGTGGGCCACGGGATCCCCGAAGACCGCCAACCGCCCGGGAAGTTGCCATCCGGCCGTCAGGGCGTTCCAGTGGATCAGATCCTCAAAACTGTATACCTCAGCCATGCGCCGGACGGGCCTCATTCAGCCTGGACCACAGGCTCTCCCAGGAGTGGTCGATCAAAAGTTGGTTCCGCAGCGTTCCAGGAAGGAAGCCTCGCTGGATCATGGTGTCGTAGAAATCCACCAACCCGTCATAGTACCCGGCGACATTCAACAAGCCGTTGGGTTTGTCGTGGAGGGAAAGCTGGGTCCAGGTGACCATTTCGAACAACTCATCCAGCGTGCCGACCCCACCCGGAAGGGAGACGAATCCATCCGAAAGTTCCGCCATGGTCTGCTTCCGCTCGGCCATGGTGGAGACGATCCGTAAGTCGGTGACCCCGGAATGCCCTACTTCGCGGGCCATCAGATCGTGGGTGATGACGCCGATGACTTCCCCGCCTTCCGCCAGACAGGCATCGGCAACCTCGCCCATCAGCCCCACGCTTCCGCCGCCATAAATGAGTCGGATTCCGTGCTTCGCGAGAAATTGACCGATTCTCCTGGCCTCCGTGGCATAGAGTTCGTCCGACCCGCGGCGCGAGCCACAGAAAACGCACAGCGACCGGATCATTTCAACAGCAACAAGGCACTGTCGACCGAGGCATCATCATGCACGACCGCTTCCAGAGCGGCCGCGATCCGCTGGGGCGTGCGGTGCTGCCAGACGTTGCGACCGATCGCAATCCCTACCGCTCCGGCATCCAAGGCATTGCGGACCATCGTCAGCAACGCCCGGTCATCCCCCATGGCGGAACCTCCGAGCACGATCACGGGAACGAAACAGGCATCCACCAAGGCCCGGAATTCATCGCTCGAAGCACCCGTCGGGTAGGCAGTTTTGACAATGTCGGTCCCCAACTCCGCCGCAACCCGCATCGAGAAACCGATGTTCTCCAACGTGTAGTCCGCGGAGCGGCCGATCCCGAACGGAAGGCTCTCGAGAATGACCGGAATCTCGCACTCCAGACTTTCCGCGATCAGTTCGGCACATTCTCGGAAGATCCCCACCTCATTGGGGTGGTGGGTGTAGCACATGTTCATCACCGCATTGGCCCCAATCGTGGAGGCTTCGTCGACCGAGTAGAGCCGAAAGCTGCCCTCGTCGACATTCTCTCCAAAAGCGGGCTTGTAGCAGTCTGTCCGCAGGCAGATCGCCTTGTCCTCCAGCAGATCGAGGCAGGCGATGCCCAATCCAAGATTCACGACATAGCCATCGACATGGGGATTGAGCGTTTCAATCAGGGCCCGGGGTGATTCCAGCCCCGGAACAGGGATCGCGGTGCCGTGATCGATGGGCAGGATGATGGTGCGACCGTCCTCCCGAAAGAATTGCTGCAGATTGTCCAACCGTTCGGAACCGGAATCGTCTTCGTCAAAATCGCTCATGATGTGCCTTTCCTACCATGCATCGGACCAAAGAGCAAATTGAGACGCCATCGACAGATGGCTCCTGCGGCGGTTTCCCAGTTACCAACCTGCCGGCATGGGGCTTGCAGAAATGATGACCAGAGGGCAGGCGCTCCGCTGTCGCCAGGCTTTCAAGACATCGCAGGGTTGGTTGACCCCAATCTTTCCTGGCCTTGCTACCAGCACATCACCTCGGACAGATCGCCCCCCCTCTCATCTGAATCCATCAGGGGGTTCCCTGGAATTTCCCAAGCGCCTGATTCAAGTGACAAAAAAACCCCACCGGATTTCCCGGCGGGGTTTTCAGGCAAAGGTTCAGTGCCGAGCCCGGCGCTTACTCTACGGTGGCGGTTCCCACCGGCTGGCCCGTCGGCACCCCGAACAAACGCAGGCTGCCATACTGGCTGCTGTTTAGGTCATACTGGTAATACACCCCGTAGTTCCCGTAGTGACGGCGGTAACGGTTCTTCTTCTTCGCCGCTTCCTCTTCCTCGGTCTGGCTTTCGCCTTCCTCCAAGGTCCGGTTGGCTTCCAGGCTCGCCGGCATCTCCTCCAGGATCAGATCATTGCGTTCCCAGGAATCCCACATGTCATCCTGCAGGAAGCCGAAGAAGT
>JADZAX010000354.1 GCA_020852405.1 Verrucomicrobiales bacterium | reverse complement strand
TCACCATCGGCCCCCTCTTTCGGATGCTCCGGCATGGTCCCCGTGCAGGGAAACTCAAAGCGGTAACCATCGATTGAGGAAGCAGGACCGGCAGCTTTCTTGCCAGCGGCCTCTTCGGCTTGGGAGGCAAGGGTCCCGGAGAACAGGAAGGTCAGCAGCAAGAGAGCGGAGGAGTGTTTCATGACGACCATTCTGGGCCGCTGGAAAGGGGAGGACAAGCAGGAAAATGAACGCCTTTACGGCACCTCTGCCACTTGGGAGAAAAGCCCGACCTTCCACCATCGGAAACCGCGCGATGGTCGACTGAAATGAAATTCGGCTAAATTTTGTTAAATTCAACTTGCACAAAATTCATTTTTATTCATTTTATTCAAAATCTTTTTAATAATGTTAAACCACGATCAGGACAATTGGCTGAACGGCCTGAATGAAGAAGACAGGGCTTTCATTCGCCGTTTTCTCCTCGCCTCCGGTTCGCTCAAAGAACTGGCGACGGTTTACGGGATCAGCTACCCGACCGTGCGGATCCGTCTGGACCGACTCATCGAAAAGATCCGGATCCATGACGACGCGGCCTCCAGAAGCGCCTTTGAAAGGACCGCGCGCCTGCTTTTTGCCGATGGAAAGCTGGATGCGGAAACGCTGAAAACAATCCTCGGAGCCCACCGCAAAGAACTCGATCCCAAATCCCATGAATAGACTCCCAATGTTGCTGTTGGTGTGCACCACCGTCGCAGTCTTTGACGCAGCCCCTCGGGCACTCGCGGAACCTTTTGCCATGACCGGGTGGAACCCAGTGCGTTCCCTGGACTCACCGGCCAGAACGGTCGTCAGCGCTGGCTCCCGCGAGCCGGTCCGGGTTCTCGAAATCGATTCCCCGGGCATCCGTCAACCAAACCACCTCGTCACCGGAGAGATCCGCTACCAGAAAGTTGGTGGCATGGGCTACCTCGAGATGTGGACGATCTACCCGGACGGCAGCCGTTATTTCACAAGGACCTTGGGGGATGCCGGCCCCATGGCCAAACTGGCGGGCGACTCGGATTGGACTCCGGTGGCGCTGCCCTTTTTTGGGAAAGACGGATCCTTTCCTGCCAGACTGGAGATCAATGCCATCCTACCGGGAGGAGGGGAGATCGAGTGGCGCCATCTCGCGCTCCATGAGCGTCCCGGAGAGGCTGCCGGGGCTTGGTGGAGCGACCGTGATGGGGCCAGGCTGGGCAGTCTCGGAGGCCTGGTCTTCGGACTTCTCGGGGCGGTGGGTGGAGTGTTGGCCGGTCTGGGTAAAGCCCGACGGTTCGTCCTTACCCTTCTGGTCGCAGGCATCCTCTTCGGAGTCATCATGCTCGGCATCGGGGCCTCCGCACTGGCATCAGGTCAATCCTATGCGGTTTGGTATCCGGCCATGCTGCTGGGAGGACTGGCCACGCTGCTCAGCAGCATGGGTTTCTTCGTCGCCCGCCGAGCCTACCTCCAGCGGGAGTTGAGAATGATTGCCGCAGCGGGTTGACCGGACATCGTCCCCAAGGGGCCGACGCATCCCTCCAGAAATCAAGCGCTGGCGGTCCCGTGGCGGCTTATTTGGACGAACCAGACCGGATCACTTCATCGAGGTTGGCCAGGCCTTCTTCAAACTGGCCAACCGGCATTTTTTTTGCCGTTCGTGAGGAGGCAAGGATGAGGAAGCAACCTTGCTTTTGGCGCTCATGGTCCAGGTGACGACGGTCTTGTCGCTTCCGGCATGAAAGTGAATTTGTTTCAGTTGAGAAGCCCCAGGAAAGCCTTGCGACCGCTCCACAGCAGAAACAACGCAAGCAGGCAGATCACGATGAGGAGTGGACTGAATAGCCCGACACCCCCGGTGATGAAAAGATGGAAGGCGAGGATGTTCAGAATGATGGGACCGAGCACAAGCAGGCCGAAGTTGCGGGTGCGTGGGATGGCGACGAGGAGACCGCCGAGCACTTCGAAGACCTTGACGAAGGTCAGGTAACCCGTCGGCACCAGGGCCCCCATGAACAGGGCGGTGGGAGAACCTTCCGGCGGAGCGGGCTGCTCGGGAATGAGATTCAGCAGGAACATGAGACCACCAGCGAAAAAGAGCAGACCCAGCAGGCCGCCGGCGATGGAAGGGGCATATTTCATGAGAGGAGGTGGAAGGCAGGTGTTTTGGGTTCAGAAAAAATCAGGCAGGAGAGACGCCACTTCCCTCAGAGTAAGGGACAGTTCAATTCGGTGCGATAGGTCGAGGGATCCAGATCTTTCCCAGGATCGGACAGGAAGGTTTCCCAGGGATGGGAGGCGGCCTCGTAACCATTCCGCCCGACCCAGTCCTTGAATTCCCGCCAAGCATCTCCCAATTCTTCATAGGGACCGGTGTAGACGGTCCGCAGAACCGTGGCTCCGGGCAACTCTCCCGCACGGACGCGTCCGACCGGAAGGAGGGGGCCGGAAACTGGCACCCCGACCTCGAAATCAAAAATCCCCGGAGTGATGCGGGAATGATGGGCAAACACCGGTCCGACCGGACCGATCCCTTGGGAAGCGACCGCTTCGAGCACTTCCGCGATCGCCGGACCCATGACCGACCCAATCTGATCTCGGGGCATCACGACATGGATGACTGCGGCAGGACATGCTTCGGTTTGCAGGAGAATGGGATGGTCCAACATGAGGAATGAATCGTGGCCCGGCTGAAGGTTGGTGGAAAGACAAAAAGACAGCCGACCAGAAAAAACTCTTCACCAAGTAAAGAAATACCGAATAGGCAAGGCAGACAAGTCCGGGCCAGAGGGAGACGGGACCGGAACCGGACAGAGACTCAGAGGCTGCGCCGATCGTTAGAGGCCAAGCTTCCGACCGTCACTTGTCTCCCAGTTGACGCTGGGCCGCCAACCAGTATTCCAGTGGATCGCTTTGGAAGCCATCCTGTTCTGCGAGGTAGTATGCAGCCTTCTCAATATCGTGGTAATGGACTTCTGCCAGTGATGTTTTCCCGGCTTTGGTGACCGGTTTTTTGGCGAGGGCTTTTTTCTTCACTGCCGTCTTTTTGGCAGGAGCGGTGACCGCTTTCTTGGCAGGCGCATTCTTGGTCGCCACTTTCTTAGCCGGAGTTGCTTTCTTGGTCGGCGCGGGCTTGGTCACCGCAGGAACCGCTTTTTTGGCAGGGGCCTTGTCACTGACTTTTTTCTTCATCGCTTTCATTTTAATGGATAATCGCAACCATTTCCAAGGCAAATTCCATGCCATTTTTGTGAACTTCCCACCGGCACGAGCAGGTCCGGTCATCTGCCGTCCACCACGGACGGCTTCCGAAGAAAGAAATCCCAGAGCCTTCAACCCGCATCTTGATGTTTCAGTTGGTTTCCTCCATTTTTTCCGGAATGAGACTGCTCCCCACCTTCATGATCAGCCCCAGCCTCGCGGCGCTGGCCGTCGCTCTGACCACCTGGCTCGGACACTCAGCTGAGCCCGCAACACTTCCCCGCATCAAGGGCACTCTCCTTCCCATTGTTCCTGAAGGTCCTGCCTCCGAAGCTCGCCTGGCGATCTCAAAAGCCCTTGCCGAAAAGCTGGGTGCGATCTTTTCCACCCCATTTGCTGTCGTTCCCCAAGCCGACGGACCCGCGATCCGGTTGCGACTGGCGGAGGGACCACCCCCGGGGGCGACCCACCGCGAGGATTACTCCATCCGGACTAGTGCCGGAGGCATCCTCCTCACCGGGACCACGGACACCGCGCTGCGCCACGCGGCTTGGGATCTGCTCCACCGGCTGGGCTACCGCCAATTTTTTCCCGGCCAAACCTGGGAGGTGATCCCGCGGTTGGACAGCCTTTCGTTGACGATCGATGCCGACGAATCGCCCGATTATTCCAGCCGCCGCATTTGGTATGGCTACGGCTTGTGGGATCACAACCGGGCCACTTACGAGGACTGGGTGGTAAAAAACCGGATGGATGGCGGATTCACCCTCAACACCGGGCATGCCTATGGACGATTGATCCGCTCCCAGCAGGCGAAGTTTGACGCGCACCCCGAGTACTACGCTCTGGTCAATGGCCAACGCCGGGTCAGCCCCGAAGCCAAGCTCTGCATCTCTAATCCCGGAGTAAGGGCAGCCGCCGTCGCCTATGCCCTCGCCTTTTTCGCGGAGAATCCGGACGCCGACAGTGTCTCGATCGATCCCAGCGACGGGGGCGACTGGTGTGAATGCGACGCCTGCGCCAGGATCGGCCCTCCTCATGAGCGTGCCGCCCTGCTCGCGAACACGGTGGCCGCCGCGGTGACGGAACACTTGGGGAAAGACCGCTTCGTCGGCATGTATGCCTACAACTACCACGCCGAACCTCCTTCATTCGATCTCCACCCCCATGTCATCATTTCCACCGCCACCGCTTTCATCAAGGGAGGGAAGCCGATCAAGGACATCATCGCCGGTTGGTCGGCACGCAAAGCCACCATCGGGATCCGGGAGTATTACAGCGTGAATACCTGGGACCGTGACCTGCCCGGAGCCGCCCGGGGCAGCCGGCTCGACTACCTCGCGGAATCCATCCCGGCCTTCCACGCGCAGGGAGCCCGCTATCTCTCAGCTGAGTCCAGCGACAACTGGGGCTGCAACGGGCTTGGCTATTACTTCGCTTCGCGCGTTCTCTGGGACACCGGTGAAGCCGCGCGGCGCCAGGCCATCGTGGACGACTTTTTGCACCTGGCCTTCGGTCCGGCGGAGAAACCCATGCGGGATTTTTATGAGCGCCTTGACGGGGCCAATGCCAAAGCCCGTCTGGTCTATGACGACCTTCTGGCGAGGCTCTACCGCAACCTGGAACAGGCCCGGACCCTGGCCTCCGGACGGCCCGATGTGCTGGCCCGGATTGATGACCTGATCCTCTACACCCGCCATGCCGAACTCTACGATGCCTACCGCACCGCGACCGGTCCGGCGCGCCAAGCGGCTTTCGAAGCCATGATCCGTCACGCCTACCGCATCCGGCGCACCTCCATGGTCCACAGCTACGCGCTCTACCGCGACGTCGCCGCGAGGGATTCCTCCGTCACGGTACCGGAACCGGCCCGCTGGCAGAATCCGGAGCCCGGAAATCCGTGGAAGTCCTCCACCCCCTTCACGGCGGACGAATTGACCGCCATCCTCGGCAGCGGAGTGGCCAATCACGTGCCAGTGGAACTGGACTTCGACGTCACGGAGGTGGATGACACTAACCTGGTCCCCGCTCCCCTGACGGACGGGGCCTCGACCCTTCCAGCGGGAAATGCTGAGAATGCCCGCGGTGCCCGCTCCTGGTTCACCGTGATCGGGCAAGCCCCCGCCGACATTGAACTCCACATCACAGGAGGGCTCATCGCCCACTACCGCGACCGCGGCAATGTCCGCGTCCGGCTCTGGAAGCTGGGAGGCGCCAGCGTGACCGGAGAAAGCCGGACCCTCGTGGCGGAGGATGCGAGTGTGCCCCCCGATGGAGTGGAGCGGGTCGTCCACCTCACCGCCAAGGAACCCGGCGTCCACCGCATTGATCTCGACGATGGGCAAGACCTGACCCGGGTGACCTGGCCTGCGGGACAGCGCCTGAGCTGGAAAATGTCGCTCGATGATTTCCCCCAAAGCCAGAGCGGAAGATGGACCCTTTACGCCTGGGTGCCGCCGGGGACCCGGAAAATCGGCCTCTACTCGGCGGCATCAGGAGGCGAACTGCGCGACCCGGAGGGAGGGAAAGCCCTCGATCTTGCCCGGAAGGGCGGCGCCTTCCTCAGCGTCGACGTGCCTCCGGGACAGGATGGACGCTATTGGAAGTTCCACCAGGTGGCAGGGCGCGTTTCCTTGCTCAACCTTCCGCCGTTCCTCGCCCGAACCCCCTCGGAATTGGTGATTCCCCACCCCTGAGCCGCACCATCGGCCGCCTATTTGGTGGCTTCCTGGAGTGCTTTCTTGGCCTCCTTGGCCGCATCCTCCACCGCATCGCCGAGATCTTCGGCGGCATCGCGCAATTTCTCACCGGGACGTCGGTCCAAGGCGTCATCGAATTTGTCTTTCAGCCGGTCGGCGGCCGATTGGCTGCGCTCGCAGGCGGAAAACGACAGGCACAGGGTGGCGGAAAGGAGCAGGTGTTGCCATTTCATGATCATGGGTGGGGACGGAGAAAGAATGGAAAAAGCAGCCGAACGACCGGTGCAGATGGGATTATCACAACAAGGGTCAAGATTGGAAAGACAATCCGAATGAAAAGCACCAGGCAATGAATGCACGAAGGATGTGCTCTACCCCAGCATCACCCGGCTGTCGCCAACGGCGCGTCCGCATCCCGGTGGGTCGGTTCGGGCTTGCCGGGACGGAAATGCTCCTCATGATCCAGAGTGGCCTGCAGACCGAAGAAGCCACCAATCGACGCGTCGAGGCCTTCCCGGAGGGCGGAAAGGAGATCGTCGGGCTCACCCTCGGCTCGCAGATTGACAATGAGTTGCCCTCCGAGAGTGGGCTCGTCGAGGGTCATCCCGGCTTCCGCGACCTGGTCGCTGCGCACGACATTGACCGACGCCAGCTCCCCGGCGATACCGTCATCCGGGCTGAAGGTCATCTTGAAATGGGCGATCTCGACCGGACCAAGGCGCTGCTGGACAGCCGCAGCCAGGGCTTTGAGAAAAGCGTTGGGATCAAACTCATCGTCGGCCCGCAGTGTCACCGTGGCATTCAACCATCCCAGCAGGGCCTCCCCATCCGCATAAACCTCATAGTCCAAGGCCATGGCATGGCGGCTCCCGGGCGTGCCGTCGAGCATCGCGGAAAACCATTCCTCCAGACCGCCCCCGGATCGTGAGGATGCGGCCAGAACCCGGGCCGCCGGATATTCGCCCTGCAGCAGCGTGACCAGTTCCGCGATTTCCACTTCGGTCAGAAGGTCGCTCTTGCTGATCACGATGAGGTCGGCCTCTTCGAGTTGCTTTTTGAAAATGTAGATCACCTTGGGCGAGAACGTCCCGCCTTCATCAAGACCAAAGACCCGGCGGGCTCTCACCGGATCGACCAGCACACTGAGGGGGGCCACCGTGAAATTCTCCCCATACATCCGGCGCAACGGGTAGGTCACCGTGGCCACCAAATCGGTGCAACTGCCTACGGGCTCGGCGATGAAAACTTCCGGACGGGAGGCTTCCTGGAGTCTGGCGGCCGCATCGACCAAGGTGTTGAACCGGCAGCAGAAACATCCTCCTGCGATCTCCTCGGTGGCGAAGCCCTGGCCGCGCAGCAACCGCGTGTCCACCAAGCCCCCGGCCTGGTCGTTCGTGATCAGGCCGACCCGCAATCCCTGGTCAGTGAGATGCCGGGCGAGCTTGCCGATCGCGGTGGTTTTCCCCGCGCCGAGGAAGCCGCCAATCATCAGGTAACGTGCTGGGGAAGGTTGCGAAGTCATGGCGCTACCATGAGCGCCTCCCGATATTTGCGCAATCAGGAATATATCGCGCCGTCAGAAGCTCCCACCAAACTGAAAGTCAGCCCGCGTATCCCTTGGGATGGCCGATGTGCCAGTTCCAAGCCGACTGGATGATGGACTGGAGATCAGGAAATTGCGGTGCCCAGCCGAGTTCCGCTTTGATTTTCGTGGCGTCGGCGACGAGCACCGCCGGGTCACCAGGACGCCGGTCCACGATCTCCACCGGAATGGCATGGCCGGTGATCCGGCGCGCGGTCTCGACCACCTCTTTGACGCTGAATCCGTTGCCGTTGCCAAGATTGTAGGTCAACACGGGCCGGGTTTCCAACGCCTGAAGGCTCAGGATGTGGGCATCGGCAAGATCGGCGATGTGGATGTAGTCCCGCACGCAGGTGCCATCGGGAGTCGGGTAATCCCCGCCGAAAATTTTAATCGCATCGCGCTGC
>JADZAX010000353.1 GCA_020852405.1 Verrucomicrobiales bacterium | reverse complement strand
TCACTTTTGAGGCCGCCGACATGATCCGGGTGGAAGTCAAATTGTCGGAAACCATCAAGGAGACAAAAACCATCGCCAAAGCCGACATTTCAGAAATTGTCAAGACCAAGCCGGACCTGATTGCTTTCGCCGAACTGGAAAAAATCATGCCGGTGCCATCGCTGCTGAACGCCGAACAATACCGGAATTTCATTTCCAAAGGTCCGGAGAAATTCCTCCGTGACTTCCCCGGCAGTGAGAAAAAGGCGGAAGTGGAAAAGATGTTGGCCGGACTAAACGAGGAGTTGGACAAAGCGGAACGTGGTTTTGTGAAAGTGGGCGAAATCTGGTACTCGCCCGAGGAAAAAGACGCCCATCCGGCCTTGGTGGAATCCGACATCCTTCGATTCAAAATGCTGCAAGCGGCCAAAGCCGGGCAAAATCTTGCCGCACTGCGGGAATTTGAACAGTTGGAGAAAAAATACTACGGATCCCCCGCCTATGCCGAGGCCCTTCCAGCTGCTGTGGACGCTGTTCGAGCACTGGGTCAGCAGCTTACGGCCAGCCTGAATGACGCTGATTTCCGCAAGAAACAGTATGAGGACGGACTGGCCGCCATGAACGAACTCGACCGGGCCAACACGGTGGCCGCCCGCCAGGCCGAGGCCGACGCCCACAAGGCCACGTTGGAGGAGGAAAGAAAAAGTGGCATCCGCTGGACCGTCATCGATGTCCGCGAGAAAACTGAACTCGATACCTATGTCAGAGCCCTCCAGACCGAATACCAAAGGCTGCAAACCTTCGATCAGGAAGGATTGAAAAAACTGGCGACTACCCTGAAGACGGCGGATGACCTCATGACGGAAGACAAATTCGGAGAAGCCCGCCTGAAGTTGAATGAAGCCAAAGGCGTGACGGTGGTGAAAATCGATCCCAAGGCCGATCCCAAGAAAAAAATCCAGGCGCCGATCATCAAAGGAAGCTCCTCCTATGAGAAATCCATCGCCGATCTCCTCAGTGCCAAGGAAAAAGCCGCCGCCGCCGCCCAACGTGCCGCCGCAGCGGCACAGAAAGCCAATTCGGTGGCCAAAATGATCAAGGGTGCCGATGGCGAGGCCGGCACGGAAGGCGATCCCGCTGCTCCAACCGACAGCGCCAGCGACCTCGGTGATTTGTTGGCCACCAAGACCGATGCCAAGGGAAAAGAGCCTGAAAAGAAGGGTCCCACACCAACGAAAAAGCCCACCAAAAAGACCACTTCCACAAAATCGTCTTCCTCTGCCGAGGATTCGGATGGAGTGACTGCGAAAAAGAAACCCGCCGCCTCCTCCGGGGGGGGCGGAGGCCTCAGCTTTCAGACCATCATGTTCATCGTCACCGGACTGCTCGGTTTGACGGTACTGGTATTGAAACTGCTCGGGGTTGGCAAGGCCAAATCGGAATAAGCCATCCCGGTCCCAGCGCGCAGGTCACTCTCCCAGCATCCTCGACTTGACCCGGTCCAGAAGGACCGCGAGAAGAATCACTGTGCCCAGAACAATGTTCTGATCGAATCCGGACAATCCCGTAAGATTCATCCCATTCTGTATCACGGCGATGATAAACGCCCCGGTCAGGGTGCCAAAGATGCGTCCGGTTCCGCCGAATATCGACGTGCCCCCGACGACGACGGAGGCGATGACCATCAACTCAATCTGGAAGCCGTAGGTCGGGGATCCACTCATGAGGAGAGAGGTCTGGAGAACTCCGCCAAACCCGGCCAACAGTCCGCAAAGCGCAAAGACGAGAACCCGGACTTGTCCCACAGGCACTCCACAGAGCCTGGCGGCTTCGGCATTCCCTCCCACGGCATAAATGTGCCGCCCCAGAGCGGTCCGCTTCATCATAAAATGCGCGGCAAAGTAGAGGACGCACATGATGACGACCATCAGAGGCAGTCCCCAGGAGAGGCCGGGGAGAGGCACCTGGGCATGGGCGAGTTCCCGGAAAGCCGGGGGCATATGGAACACTGACTCGCCTCCGGTCAGCTTGTATGCCACCCCGCTGGCTATCAGCATGGCCGCCAGGGTGACAATAAATGCGGGCAACTCCAAGGCCGCCACAAGCAGTCCGCTACCGGCCCCGGCGACCGCGCAAATCAACAACGTGACCAACACGGCACCAGTCTGGGAAGCCAAACCGGCACTCTCCCCTCCCCAGCGCTCCAACAGCAGTGCCACCACAACCGAGCCCAACGCGAGCAGGCTTCCCACGGAAAGATCGATGCCGCCTGAGATGATGACCAAGGTCATGCCGATGGCAAGGATGGCGATGATGGCAATCTGGTTGGCCACATTGAGCAGATTGTCCCGTTTCAAAAAATCGGGCCACCAATACTCCTGGGGATATCGCCGAGGTAGGGCAGGCGCGGCCGAAAAAACCTCATCGCTCCACACCGCTGCAGACGCACTGCACAGAATGGCGGCCGGCGGCTTCCCCTCTCCGACCATCGCAGCCAGGGCCTGCCGGGCGGCACTGGGCGCCCCTTGGGCGATCCTCACCTCATAGCCACGCGCAGCTAGGCTGGACTCCAACAATCCGGCAAATTCACGGTCCTCGGGAAGAGCCCCTGCGGCCACCAGCAGGGAAGTTCCCGGCGAGTGGTGATCCCTCACCCAAAGACTGATCTGCTCCGCTCCGGCCGCCCCCGCAGCC
>JADZAX010000352.1 GCA_020852405.1 Verrucomicrobiales bacterium | reverse complement strand
CCGGCCTCCTCGTTCCATCTCGGTCGGCGAGATCATCACGATCATCGACGGGAGCCTTTCGGGATTGGCGCAGGGCATTCCCACTTCGGGTTTTCCCGGAGCCGCCGGAATGCATGCCTGTCTGGAGCAGGCCGATCGTCGCACCAATGATCTGCTGCACAGTCAAAGCCTTGCTGATGTGCTGGAAGCCGACCGGGCGAGAGAGCTCCTGGCTTTCGAGATTTGACTCCGCACCGCCCCATGGATGGTGACGAACTTTTCGCTCCGGAGCATGACGAAGCCTCCCCGGAGGAGCGGCGTGCCGCCGCGAAGGCCGGCAGCAGCGTGGCCCGGCACATGCCTCTGGCGGCACGGATGAGGCCCCGTAATCTGGATGAGTATGTCGGGCAGGCCCATATTCTCGGCCCGGGACGGTTGTTGCGGCGAGCCGTGGAAGCGGACCGGTTCACCTCGCTGATTTTTTATGGACCTCCGGGAGTGGGGAAAACCAGTCTCGCGGAGTTGATCGCCCGGCGCACCGACTCCCGGTTCGTCAATCTGAGTGGAGTGGAAAGCAACGTCGCCGAGATCCGCCAGGCGGTGGAGGCGGCCCGGACCTTTCAACGCACCCGGGGACAGGTCACCACGCTGTTTTTTGATGAGATCCATCGCTTCAACAAAGCGCAGCAGGACGTCCTGCTGCCCCACATTGAACGGGGCACCGTGCGGTTCATCGGGGCCACGACCCACAATCCGTTTTTCTATGTCAACACGCCGCTGGTCTCCCGCAGCCTGGTGTTCCAACTGGAGCCGATTGCGGAAGCGGATCTGCGGCAATTGCTGGAGCGGGCCTTGACCGATGGAGAGTGCGGTCTCGGCAAAATCCTCATCGAGATCACGCCCGAGGCCGCCACCCACCTCGTCACGATGTGTGACGGCGATGCCCGGAAGCTGCTCACTTCATTGGAGTTGGCGGTGCTCACGACCGAACCGGACGAATCCACCGGGATCACGCACATCGATCTGGAGGTGGCGCAGGAGTCCATCCAACGCAAAGCCATCGTCTACGACGGGGATGGCGATGCCCACTACGACACGATCAGTGCCTTCATCAAAAGCATCCGCGGATCCGATCCTGATGCCGCCCTCTATTGGCTCGCCAAAATGCTTCATGCGGGGGAGGACATTCGTTTCATCGCCCGGCGCATTGTCATCTCCGCGAGCGAGGACATTGGGATGGCGGATTCCTCCGGACTGCGCGTGGCCGTGGCCGCCCAGCAGGCGGTGGAATTCATCGGCATGCCCGAGGCCCGCATCCCCTTGGCCCATGCCACGGTTTACCTCGCAACCGCTCCGAAAAGCAACCGGGCCTATGCCGCCATTGATGCCGCACTGAAAGACGTGGCGACCGGTCGCACCTTGGCCGGTCCTCCCGCACTGCGGACGAAAACCCGGAAGAAACTCGCCCTCGGAAGCGAAGCCGCCACCGAAGACGAGACTGATTATCGGTATTCTCACGATTTTGAGGGAGGCTTTGTTCCCCAGGCTTATCTTCCGGAAGGACGAACCTACTACCAACCCGGTGACAGCGGTCAGGAAAAGCGCGTCCGGGAAAGGCTCGACTACTGGAGGGCACAGTTTGACGAGATGCGGAAGAAGTCCGACTGAAACCGCGCCCTTTCGTTCCTCCATCATGGGGAACGCATTCGGCCATGGCCGGTTTACCGCGGCTTCTCGACGGCGATCATGTCCAGCACGATGGCCTGTCCTGGCAGTCCCACCCCAGTGACGGATGATTTTGACGCCGCCGGGGGGCGCAGGGGGGCGTAATACTCCGGGCGCAGCAGGTTCAGGGCCTTGCTGGTTCCATCACTGGACACATAGTAGGTGGCCTTGATCAAATGCTTGAGGTCGGAACCGGACGTTTCGGACCGTGTCTTGAGTTGGTCCAAAACAGAGCGCACTTCTGTTTCGGGATTTTCTCCCTCTCCATAAATTCCCCCCAGGAAGAGGAGTCCTCCGCGGTTGACCCGCGCCATCCGGCAATAGACGGTCGGGGTGGTCATCCCCGGCGGAGTCAGAAACTCAAGGATCGGGGATTCCGCCGAAGCCTCCGGTCCGCCAGCGACGACTTCGATTTCGACCAGAGGGCTTCCCCATTCCGTCAGCACCAGAGGGGGAGTCTGGTGGCCGAAAAAACGGGCCACTTCATTTTGTAGCGTGGCGGCTTCCCCCATGGGCGAGAAAAACGCCTTCACTTGAACCACCCGTTCCTTGTTGGAACCAAAGTGGAGGAGACTTTTTTCCAGTCTTTGGAGGGTGGCACGGGTGGCGCCGGCCAGGGTGCCATCCCCTTTTTCGGCCTGACCAGAGACAAAGAGCCGGGGACCTGAGGCGAGGACCCGGCTTCCCTCGATCGGGGCGTGCCCGGGGTGGGGGACCAGGGTCGCATCGACGGCGAACCGGGCGCCTTCCGGCAGAGCGGTCTCGACGATTGTGATGGCTGGCCCGTTGCCGCCTATGGGAAAGGATTCCGCGAGTGACTGCCAAGCAGCGGCGGCGGCGGCAGGGTCGGACGCCACGATGTGCAGTCGCACCAGACGGCCCGCGTCTTTCCAGGGCTGCAACGTCCGGCTCAGATCGGAAGATAGGACCTGTGGAGTCCAGAGCAATGGGTCTGCCGCATCCACACGGACCACCGGGGCTCCCGCCGGAGCCGCCTCCAGACGGGCATTCCCTGCCGGGATCAGGGGGAGCATGGCTGCCAGCATCCAGCAACGTGCCAAGGGGTGTT
>JADZAX010000351.1 GCA_020852405.1 Verrucomicrobiales bacterium | reverse complement strand
TCGACCACGATGAGATCATAGGTCAGATCGGCCGGCGCTTCGTCCAACCAGTCAAAGACATCGGCCTGCACCGCTTCGCGCCGGGTGGCTGCCACTTTAGGCTTGGCGGTATTGAGAGCGAAATTCCGCGCTCCACTCTCCAGGGCATGCGCGCTGATGTCGAGATCGGTCACCGAGCGGGCACCGCCTCGCGCGGCATGGAGGGAGAATCCACCGGAGAAGCTGAAGGCGTTCAGCACATCCCTTCCGGCGGCGACGTTTCCGACCCGGGCGCGGTTCTCGCGTTGATCGAGGAAAAAGCCGGTCTTCTGGCCCCGGAGCACTTCCGCTTCGAACTTCAGTCCCAGTTCCTCAAAGACCACCGTTTCCTCCCCGGGTTCTCCGAGGAAACCCTCGTGGGTGTTCCAGCTGCGGATGGCTTCGCCCTGGATATTGCGGCTCAGGCGCAGCACGAGATGTCTGGGCTCGAAGGCCTCCCGGAGCACCGATTCGATGACCGTCCAATGCGCAAGCCATGCCAGCGTGTACAACTTCACCACCAAGGTGTCGCCGTATCGGTCCGCCACCAGTCCGGGAAAATGCTCGCATTCCCCATGGATCCAACGTCCCCCGTCAGTACCGGCACGGAAAACCGGCCCTTCGCGGCGTCCTTTGGCGGTGAGGGCCTGCTGGAGCCACCAGTCCCGGTCCAGCGTGGTCGGCTCTCCCTGGTGGAGAATGCGCACGGCGATGGGCGAGTCCTCATCATAGAGTCCCACGGCGAGGAAGCGGTCCCGCCGGTCATACATGATCGCCAGATCCCCGGTCTGCCCTTCCCGGTTCTGCTCGCGGATGGTTTCCCGGAAAATCCAGGGATGACCCGATCGCACAGCGGCTTCGCCGCGGGGGAGAAGGCGCAGCCGGAGGCGGGACGCGGGCTTGGACTCATGGGAGGAGGACATCTACTCCATCGTCATGGCTGCAATGGTCCGGCGCAACCTCGAAGGCAGAGGGAATCTATCGGTAGGGGATCAGATCATCCAAGGCGGAATCGTCGAGAATCGGAGGAATGAAGTGAAAACGAAATTCCCAATCGAAACGCGCATTTCGCGTTGCCAAGGCCGGTCGTCCTCGGCCATACTGCGGACCATGTCAGAACCCCCTGTCACGATTCGTTTGCCTCGCTGTGCTGCTCTCTGTTGGTGTTTTCTACTGACTTGGCTGTTTCTTGAAGGGGCGGTCGTGCCATTGCAGGCTGGCAGCACGATCTTCACCCGGAGATATAATGACGAGGTGGAGATCACGATCGAGTCAGTCTTTGCCAATGTCGCCGTGGCCGGGATGTCCCCATTGAGAGTCACTTTGCGCAATCAAAGCGCCATCGACCGCGTCTGGAACATTGAATATACGGGAAGTTCCGGATTTCGGACCGGGCAGGCGCGGGCGTCTTTCTCTCTCCAGGCGCCTGCCGGCAGTGGTGAGACGGTGCACGAGATCATGATTCCGTTCCTTCGTAGCCCCGGGGGATGGGCCAATTACAGCCTGCGGATTTCTTGTTCCGGTCTGGGCAGTGATGGGGCCAACCAAAGTGGGAATCCGGGGGATGACTGGCCCCAGGTGGCCCTCAGCAATTCCCTGGCGAACCGCAACGCTGCCAATTTGACCGCCGAAGCGTCCAAGACACGGTCATCCTCCGGTTCTACCGGGGATTTCGCCTCCAGCTACCAACCGGGTCATCTGCCTTCGGACTGGAGGGGATACACGTCGCTCGATCAGCTCATGATCACCGACACTGAATGGTTGGCGCTGCTGCCGGCGCAGCGCTCCGCGATTCTGGAGTGGAACCGGCTCGGTGGGCATCTCTTTATCTTCTCTCTGGATGCGGACGGGAGTGCGGTCCTGAAAAAACTGGGGTTGGAGCCGCGCCGTTCCCAGGGCACGATTTCTCTGATGACTTGGGACGGGAAGGATGTTCCGGTCAGGCAAGTCGTCGTGGCTTCCGACCGTCCGGAGCGCTTTCTGCGCAATTCCAGTGCGGGATTAGTGCGGGCCATGAACCGTTCGGAGTGGCCGTTGGCGGAAGTGTTGGGACCGGGGGAGAACAATCCCATTGTCGTGGTGCTGATCCTTCTCGTGTTTGCCATCGTCGTCGGTCCGGTGAATTTGTTTGTTCTGGCCAAGCCGGGATACCGGCACCGGCTCTTTGTGACCATCCCTGTGATTTCCCTGGGGGCCAGTCTGTTGCTGCTGTTGGGAATATTCATCAGTGACGGCATGGGAGGGAATGGCCAACGGATTCTTTTCATGGATCTCCAGTCGGGCAACTCGGAGCGCCGGGCCTACCTCCTGCAGCAGCAAATTTGTCATACCGGAATCCTGCTCGGCGGCGGGTTTGAGCTGGAGGAAGGGGCCATGTTGACTCCCTTGAAGTTGAGCACTTCCTTTGCCGGCGACCGGGGGTTCGAGTACCTGCAGCGGGGGCAAAGGTTTTCCGGGAACCTCTTCCAAAGCCGGGCCGACCAGGGATTGGAAATCATTACGGTGCGGCCGACCCGGGCCCGTCTTGAAAAACGGCCTTCCGCGGATGCCGGTGCCGGACCAAAGCTGTTCTCCAGTCTCGATTTCGCGATCGATGACTTGTTTTTTGTGGCCGAAGACGGTGGTGTCTGGCGGAAATCTGGACGCATTGAAAGTGGACAGGAGATTGTCCTGCAAAAAGCCGACCCCAAAGAGATCAAGAAATGGTGGGAAGAGAAGGTCGGCAGCTTCGACAAATCCACCGGGGTCAGGCTGAAGCGTCTTACCAACAACCTGCGTCCGGGAGAATTCTTCGCCGTCTCGACTGACTCCCGGATTGGGCCTCTGAAAACGCTGGGCTCGATCCGCTGGGGCAATGACAAGGCGGTCATCCACGGATCCGTCGCGTCTTCCGGGTCCGAGGCTCCCACTCCCTGAGTCACTTAAATCTTTTACGCTTCCACCATGAGTGACACGCCAGATGAGATCCTCCCAGTGCCAGCCGATGCCGGTGCCAGCGAATGCCAGGCTCCCGCCGATGGGGACATTCTGGAGGCCACGGCTCCGGTGTCCGAAGCGGCTGTGGCGACCCTGCCTCCTCCGATGTTTGATCCGGATGCGGCGATCGAGGTGCGCCATCTCTACCGTTATTTCGGGGGGCTCAAGGCGGTTGATGGCGTATCCTTCACCGTTCACCGTGGGCAGGTAGTGGGCTTCGTCGGCGCCAATGGGGCGGGCAAAACCACCACCATGAGAATTCTCGCCACCTTGGACTTTCCCACCCGGGGAATGGCCCGGGTAGGAGGCATTGATGTCCTCCAGTATCCGACCCGGGTCCGGGCCAAGCTTGGCTGGATGCCGGACAATTACGGAGCCTACGACCACATGACGGTCGTGGAATATCTCGATTTCTTTGCGCGGGCGTTGGGATTTCGTGGAAATGAAAGAATCGACCGGGTCAAGGATGTGATGGATTTCACCGATCTGACGCCCCTCTCGGATCGTCTGATCAACAAGCTGTCTAAAGGGATGGGGCAGCGTCTCTGTCTCGGACGCACCTTGCTGCACGATCCCGAAGTCCTGATCCTGGATGAGCCGGCGGCGGGGTTGGACCCCAAAGCGAGGGTGGAATTGAAGCAGTTGATCCGTCTCCTGGCCGATGATGGCAAGACCATCTTCATCAGTTCCCACATTCTGTCAGAACTGGGCGAGATGTGCGACTCGCTCGTATTCATCAACAATGGCAAAATCATTCACCACGGCACGGCGGACAGTCTGAAAAAGCAGACCACCGGTGCCACCCTTATCCGGGTGGTGACGACGGGGGATCCCAACCAACTGGGTGAATGGGCCCGGATGTCTCCCCACGTGACCCTGAAAGACATGCAGCGGAGCGGGGCCCGGATCGAAGTGGACAGTGTCGATCCCGAAGTGATCTCCCTTGTGCTGAGGCGCATGATCACGGAAGGAATTCCAGTGGTGGAGTTCCATCAGGAGGAGCGGAAGCTCGAGGATGCTTTCATCGAGATTCTGGGCGCCCTGGATGCGGAAAAGAAAAGGTTGCCGGCTCCCGTCGGCCGCGGCTGAGGCATTATGGGGTCGCCGCTGGCAATTCGACCGCACCGATGTCTGGCGTTGGGCCGATGCGCCTGGCATTGCCAAAGAAATCGACCTCCGACGATCCTCCCGGTAGGTCCAGCCCCGCATCGCGGGCTGGGGAATCGGCCTTGAGATGCTGACCATCCTCCATCAGGAGCGGGTCCGCCCATTGTCCAGATGGTTCCAAATCGGTGGCGAGGCGGAAGGATTTCCAGTCCGGTGAGGCTTTTCCTTTCCAGACGAAACGCTCCGGGAATTCCCCGGGAGCATACCAGAGGTTGCCATCGAAATGGTTGCCTGCTCCGTTGTCCGCATACAGGAGAGGCCTACTGGCGGTTCCCACGATGAGATTGTTGCGGAACTCGTTGCCTGATGCCACTTGGACCCAGATCTCCGTTTCCGCTTTGGCATGGTGGGTGTTGGTCAAGAAATGGTTGTGCTCAATCCGGCAGCCTTCAACTCGACCGACCTTTTTGTCGTATCCTCCGATCGCGAATCCGGCCTTGTCATTGTCGAGGACGATGTTGTTCCGCACGATCACCCCACTGACCAATAGTCCTTTGTTTTCAGCTCCGATTTCAATGCCCAGATCACAGGCGGTGATGAAATTGCGCTCGATGACGATGTCGCGTCCACCATCGACATAGATGCCGGCCCCATAGCCGCCCTCATAACTGGAGCGGGCCCGCTCGACACGGTTGCCCCGGCAGATGCCATTGCGGGCGACCTTGTCTTTCGAGGCGATGCCATCTTCACCGCCGATCATGTCGATGCCGATGCCGTCGACATCGTGCACGTGATTGTTCTCGATGAGGAATCCCTCCACGTTGCCATTGACAGCGATGGCTTCGCTCGGGGCCGCGTCACAGTCTTGGATACGGTTTCCGGAGATGACCAGTCCGGTGACCGGCACCTTCTGGTCCGTCCCATAGACCACGATTCCGGTGGCATTTTTGCCATGCATGTCGTGGATGTGGTTGTCGCGGAATTCCAACCCGGATCCCGTGCCCTCGTAGCGGATCCCGGAGCCGTCCTTTGTCTGGAGATCGCAGATCTCAAACCCGATGATGCGGAGATGGCTTTTGTTCTCGATGTAGAAAACGTTGTTGGACTTCTGGCCTTTGGCGGAGACCACGACCTTCCCCTTGGCCTGCAGGGTGATGGGATTCTCGCGGGTTCCGGAACATTCCACAAAGACCTGCTCCCGGTAGGTTCCGCTGAGGACGATGGCTGTGTCTCCGGGAACGAGCGATTCCGCAGCCTTTTGAATGCTGCGCCATGGCAGGGTCTGGGTGCCGGGCGCGTCATCATCACCGGTCGGTGAGACGTAATAGGTGGCCGCAAGTCCCGGTAGTGCCGTGCCAAAGGCCAGGAGAACCACGGTGAGCGCGCAGGGAAAACGGAAGGTAAAAAGGCGATGGATTGTCATTTGAGGGGCGAATGGGTGGAAAATGCCATCAGAATTATCAGAAATAAACAAAAAAATCCAAAAATGCAAAAACTACCTTGATTGAGTCGCAGTTTTGGATTTAAATTATGAAAATCATGAATCACGTGAGTGAGTCAAAAAACAATACCGATATTTAGTATCAGTTTGCATGAATATTCGAATTAACAATGGTTTCCAGAGTAACACGACGACTCTTGATCAGCCGATTGTGGTAACGGGGGCGGCTGGCTTCATCGGCAGTCACACGACGGATGAACTTCTCTCCCTTGGTCATCGGGTGGTCGGGGTGGATGATCTCAGCACCGGCCGGATCGGCAATCTGGGGGAGTCCATGCGCAACGAACGGTTCGAGTTTGTGAAAGCTGACGTCGCCGGTCCTGAAATGATGGATTGGCTCTGCCAACGCTACCAGCCTGCTGCGATCATCCATTTGGCGGGTCTGGTCAGTGTGGTCGCCGCTCAGGAAAACCCCGGGCGCAATTACCGACTTAATCTGCATGCCACCCAGCAGGTCGCCGAAGCGGCCCGTTCCTGTGGGGTTTCACGCGTCGTTTTTGCCTCTTCCGCGGCAACTTATGGCAATACCCTTGCCTTGCCGGTTTCGGAGGAAACTCCCACCCGGCCGGAGGGCCTTTATGGGTCGTGCAAGCTTGCGTCCGAGCATCTCCTCCAAGGATATGCGAGCAGTTTTGATCTCGAAGTGGTCTGCCTGCGGTATTTCAATGTCTATGGTTCGCGTCAGACCGGGGATTCGCCTTATGCCGGGGTGATTTCCAAATTTGTTGAAGGTTTCAGTTCCGGAAATGGAGTCACCGTGTTCGGGGATGGACGCCAAAGCCGCGATTTCATCCATGTGCGGGATGTTGCCCGGGCCAATGCTCTGGCGGCGACGGTGCCTCTGGAACTCCGCACATTGGTGGCCAACGTCTGCACCGGCCGGCAGCAGTCGCTCAATGAGGTGCTTTCTGTTTTCGGCAACCTCTTTCCTCACGCCCCTGCGCCACGCCGGGAAACGGCACGCCGCGGTGAAATTCTCCATTCCTGCGGCGACCCTGCGATCGCGAAGCGCCACCTTGGGTTCCAGGCCCGGACCACCCTTGACGAAGGTCTCCGCCATCTCATCGATCACAGCGGAATCTCCATCAGCGCCTGAAGTCGCCGCCAGTTTCTGTCCTACAACTTATGACACGTTTTCACGTCTTTGGTCTTCTGATCGGTCTTGGCTTCAGCGGCACGGGCCGTGCGGCTCCCCACGAACTCTATGTGGACTACTCGGCCAAACCGAATCCCGCCGCGCTGGTGGAGTCCAAACTGAGCATTGTGCAGCCGCATGCGGATATCGACCTCGAGGCCATTCATGTCACGGGTGGCCGCGTCTTGGGATACATCAGCCTGGTGGAAATCGCGGAAGCATCGCAGGACCTGGAGACCGCTCTGGCAAGCGGGGTGGCCACCTTGGGGCGCAATGAGGCGTGGAAATCACGGATCATGGATGTCAGCGATCCTCGGTGGAAAGCCTTTCTCCTGGAGAAGTTGGCCCGCCCCATCGCCGATCGTGGCTGGGATGGATTTTTCCTAGACACGGCCGACAGCGTCGCTCTCGTCGGCAAGGACCATCAGGACCGCATTCCTTCCCTGCGCGATGGTTTGGTGGGCATCCTGCGTGCTCTCCGTGAAACTTGGCCTGACAAGCAGATCGTCATGAACCGGGGATTTGATCTCCTTCCTCTGGCCGGGAGCGCGGTGAATGGCATTTTGATCGAGTCCGTTTTCCAGACGTGTGATGCCAAAAAGGGCTACCAGGCGGTGGACAGTTCGGTGACCCAACTTCTGCTCGGGATGATCGGAAAGCTCCATGAGAGTGGTCACGCCGCTTATGTGTTGGATTATGTGGATCCAGATAATGCGTCCCTGATCAAAGAAACGGAGGACCGCATCCAGAAAGCGGGAGCCGTGCCGTTTATTTCGGTCCCGGCGCTCGATGGAGGGCCCCGCGCCGGGTTCGTCCGGGTTCCCCGGAAAATCATGGTCCTGTATGGTTTTGACCCCGGGGAAGCGGAAAAATCCCGCACCTTCGCCGAAGACACTCTGGCCGCGCCGATGATCCAGCTTCCGTTGGAGGCAATGGGTTATGAGGTGTTCTACCACAACATGTCTTCAGGTGTGCCTCCGGTGTTGGACCCTTCCGACTATTGCGGGATCGTTTTCGATGAGGAGATCGAACTGCCCTACCGCATGGAAAGGCCCATGCTGTCCTGGCTGGGCGAGTCGCTGAAAAAGGGACTCAAAGTGTTGTTCCTCGGAGGTTATGGATTCGATGACGCCGCCGTCCGGGGAGATTTGTTCAAGATGTTGGGACTCCGCGGGGAGGATCTGGACGGCCTGCCCCAGGGGGAGGCCCGGTTCCTCACGCTGGAAGCCGGTATCACGGATTATGAAGCCAAGATGGTTCCCGCGAACCGTGAATTCGAAAACCTGCGGGCCCCTGAGGGTGCGCAGGTCATCGCCGCCCTGGCCGTCGGGGCGGAGGGGGATCCCAGTCCGGCCCGCTATGATCCGGTTTACACCTGTTCCTGGGGAGGCGCGATCCTCGCTCCCTATGTCATGTCGCAGATTTCCGAGGAAACGCGGCTTCATTTTGTGGATCCGTTCGCGGTGCTGGGGAGGATCTGGCCGGAAGGGATTTTTCCTGCTCCCGATGTCACCACGAGGGACGGATTGCGGATCTTCTTCACCCACGTCGACGGCGATGGCTTCTCATCTCTCTCCACCGTCACTCCGGGGAAAACCTGCGCCGAGGTGTTGGAGGAAAAAATCATCAAAGAACTGCCCTGGCCCATTTCCATTTCGGTGGTCGAATCGGAAATGCGCGGGGAGATGCTGACTCAAAAACCGGGGGAATCCGATGCCTTGAAAACCATCGCCCGTCGCATCCTGGCTTTGCCCAATGTTGAACCGGCCTCGCATTCCTACTCCCATCCCTATGTCTGGAGGGATGACGATCTGGAGTATGACGCGTATTACGAACGGGCCAACCTTGAACTGAAGCCCATCGTCAATTATCCCAAGATCGAGGGAAACCGGGAAGTTGCGGGGTCTCTTGATTACATCACCAAAGAACTGTGCCCTCCCGGCAAGCCTGCCCGTCTCATGCTTTGGAGCGGAAATTGCCGTCCTTCGGAAGATGCCATCCTCAGTGCGGAGCGGTTCGGAGCGACCCATCTCAACGGGGGGAACACCATCCTGAGCCGCCGCTTTCCCGGTCTCGCGGCCGTGGCTCCCAAGCTCACCTGGTGGGATGACATTATGCAGGTGTATGCCCCGAATCAGAATGAATTCTACTACACCGACGGATGGGAAGGTGAATTTCACGGAGGCTTTGCCCAGGTCATCGACACCTTTGAGATGACCGGAGCGCCGCGACGTCTTAAGCCGGTCAATGTGTATTACCACTTTTACAGTGTCGAACATGGGGATGCTCTCGCCGCTCTCCGTCACATTTATGATTGGTGCGCGCATCAGCCGTTGCATGTGATGTGGGCCTCGGAATACGGCGCCATCGTTCGCGACAGTTTCAATACCAGGTTGTTGCGCAGCGTCGAGGAACCTGAAACCTGGCTTGTCCAGAATGCGGGACAGTTGAGGACCCTCCGGATGCCCGTTGCCGCCGGCTTGCCTGATTTGGCCCGCTGCGAAGGGGTTTCCGGATGGAACACCGAAGGCGGATTGGTCTATATCCATACCACCGGCGTGCCTGAAGTGAAACTGACCTTGTCCAGCAATCCGGAAATTCCCCCCCACCTCCGCTCCAGCACAGGGGCTTTACGTTGGCAGGGGGGCAGCGCCCGGGA
>JADZAX010000350.1 GCA_020852405.1 Verrucomicrobiales bacterium | reverse complement strand
CCTTTCGTCAATTGGGAGACTGATGAGGTCTACGCAAACTATCCACCCACCGGAGCGCCCTACTACGACTCCATCCGAAGCGTCATTTACAATTTCTACAACGAAGACGATTCCGCGTTAGACAGTTGGAAGTATGGCCAAACCCTGAAACCCAACGACGGCGAGGGAGGGTCCCCCAGCGAGCACTACTTTTATGACAAGCCAGCCACTCAGTATTTCTTCGAAAACGACACCACGTTCCGTGCTCTCAATTTCCCTGACAACGCGCATGAGATATTCGCGCACGCGGCGGAGGCGCAATCGTATGCGCTGGGGGCCTTATCACATCCTTCGATTTCACGAAACTTTAACCTTAATGATGATTTCACAGCACCAGAGATGCGCTTTGGGGCAGATCATAGTGCGCAATTTCGGGGAACCAACATGATCCGGTACCCGTTCTGGCGTCAGTTGATCGGCCCCGCCTGTTTCGCCAGCAGCCACACCCGAACCAACCCATGAAAAAGAAGTCTTTATTCATTTTCCTTGCCATAGCGCTTGCGGCCGGTTTGGCTGCTGCGCTCTATCTGATGGCCGTTACCGGTCGAAGCGTAGTATCCAAGGCTGGGAATACAGGGCGGAGCCCTTCCGTCATCCCGGAATCACCAATCACGCCCAAGGAGGAAGGTAAAGAAGTCTCGCAAAGGACTTTCGTGGTGTCGGAAGAAATGATAGAAGTAATGAGAGAACGGCAGCGGCGGAATAATGAAGAAGAAGCCAGGCTGATCCAAAAGTACTACGACGAAATGTCCGAGGAAGACAAGGCGGCCAGGCCGGCCGGCGTCTCGACCGTGGATTGGGCCCAATACGGTGCCTTTTTGGAGCAGAGTGCCAAGGACAACGGCGATGTTGTTTTTTTTGGAAAGGTGGTGGATGAATCAGGCAACCCGCTGCCCAAAGTGGCGGTTTCTTGGAATTTACTAGGAAAACGTTCGTCCCTCGCCGAAGTGATGGAAAAGGGATCGAAGACAAAACCATTTTTCGAAAACTGGACCATCAACGAGAAGAGCGAAGCGGTGACCGATGCCGACGGGCGTTTTCAGATTACCGATCGAAGAGGTACTTCGCTTTCGATCGGTGATTTCAAATTGGAGGGTTTTGCATGGGACAAAAAAGGAAAAACGTATTTCAAGTTTGGATCAGACGCCTATTTGGCGAGAGGCAATTCGGTCCGGCATCAAGGTGATCGTGATAATCCTGTTGTTTACGTACTGCGGAAGAAATAGAGACTCTGGAGCTTGCTCTCACTTTCGCCCCATCCCCGGTAGTCGAAAGTGAGGAAGAGATATCCCTTTTCGACAAACAGAGGGGCCATGCGGGCGGGTGAGCCTTTTTTTGTGCCGCCGGTTCCCGAAATGAATACGATGGCGGGAAGTTTGGCCTCCGGTTCCAGGCCGACCGGCGAGTAGAGGTCACCCGCCATCTTCGTCCCGTCCCTCCAGATGGTGACTTGGCGCCGGGCGACAGATGCAGGCAGCGCCGGGTAGGCGCTGGCCAGGGCAGCGGCACGCGTCCTGCCCTGCTGGGCATTTGCCGACAGGGCCGGCGCGGCCAGTGCGGCGACCAGGAAAAGAAACTTCGTGTAGGTTTGCATGATTTCCTTTGCTCAGGCCCCCTCCCGAGTGTCTTGGATTTCCTCCCCTCCCGTCGTCCTCCATTCCAGAGTCTGATCCAACGATGGAAGTCGTTGCGGTTCACCTGGGTGAAACTGATTTCTTGCGGGGGCATCCGGAACATAGCCGAAGAAGGGATAATCGTTTTCCATGACGAAATCGGCCGGTTCGGATGGTGCGGCCTGACTTCTCTCAGCCGGAGAGCGCGCGGGAAACGTCAGTGATACTGCAACGGTGCCTTTGATGGCCCCGATCAGGATTTCACGGCGACTCGGTAGCGGGAGGGGTGCGGGCTCAGAATCCATGGTCAGGCATCGGTGAAGGGACCTCCATTGTTTTGGGAGAGGGTCTCGCGAACCTTTCTCCCATCGACCGTGCCGACTTCAATTTTCGATTTGATGGCCAGAGCGGCGGCGGTGCCAGCGGCCTCGCCAAGCGCCATGGCCGTCGCGGTGACGCGGCTGGAAGCGCTGGCTTCGCTGCTGGCGCTGTGACAGCGGCCGGCGACGAGCAGGTTGCTGACCTTTTGCGGCACGAGCGTGCGATAACTGATGTCGTAGGGCTTTGGTTGGAAGCCGGAGCCGGTGAAGGGCTTGTCGACGGAGACCTCCGGAGGATGGATGTCGAGGAACCAGCAGCCTGTGGCGACGGCGTCGTCATGGCGCGTGGTCTTTTGCAGGTCTTCGAGCGTGAGCACGTTCAATCCCACGATGCGGCGGGTGTCGCGCACGCCGATGCAGGGACCGCTCATGATGTAGTAGCTGTTTTCAAAACCGGGCACCTTGGCCTTCCATTCGTTGAAGATGGTCCACGCGTCCTTGCGACCCTGAATCTCGGCACGGGTGAAGTCAGCGGCGTCCGTCGCGTCCGCCGGCACCCGCGTGGCGTGGACGTAGCACTCGTCCTTGGCAAAGGCGAAGATGAGCCCCGGACCATAGAAGTTCGGCAGACGGCCTTCCTGGTGCGCTTCGATGAGCACTTTCTTCGCGGCATCCCTCGTTTCTTTGACGGGCACCACATTGCCAACGCGGAAATGCATCGTGAGTGGCATGAGCGGCGTGGATTTGATCGTCGGGCAACCAGCCCAGTGGGCGATGTCGCCATCGCCCGTGCAGTCGATGACCTGACGCGCCTCGATCCGGACGAGCCCGTCCTTGTTTGCGACGATGACCGCGGCGACGCGGCCGTCCTTCACCTCGACGTCACAGGCCATGCTGTGGTAGAGCACCGTCAACCGGTCGCTTTGCTTGAGGATGAGCTCGTCACTCAGCAGTTTGAACTCCTCGACGTTTGGAATCCACACGCTGCCCCAGTATTTGGTGATGAGGTCAGGCCGCAGGTCGTCGATGTGCTTCGCGCCAACCTTGGCGACGCCGAGCTGTTGCAGCAACTCCAGCGGGATGCCTTTCACAACGAAACGTCCCGATGGCTTGTCGATCAATCCATCGAAATACGGCAACCCGACCGTGGTGATGATGCCTCCGGAAAAGCCCGCGCGTTCAATGAGCAATGTCTTCGCGCCATTGCGGGCGGACGACAGGGCCGCCGCGATGCCCGCACAGCCGCCACCACAAACGAGGACATCAGTCTGGATGATTTTCATGGTCCCTCAGCTTACCAGCGCCATCGCCTCCCTGGCCACGACAAAATCTGTGTGAAATGCGTCTGGTGGCGCGCCGGGAGTCAAGGCTCCGGAACTCGCAGCACCTGGTGATCGTGGAGCAGACGGTCACGCAGGCTCCCGTAGTTCACGTTTGGGAAAGGCTGGCCTGCGTCCAACGCCATCACCGCAGCCGTGGCCGCCGATTGCGCAGCGACCATGAAAGTGAACTCGATGCGGTAGGCTCCGTAGGCGACATAGCTGGAGGACGGGCAGGTGGGGGTGAGCAGGTTCGTGCATTCGGATGGCTTGGGCACGAGGCAGCGATACGGGATGCCGCAGGGAATCCAGTCGGCGTCTTTGGATTCATCGAAGACGGCACCTTCATTCCACACCCGACCATCCTTGGCGAGGCGGCGGGCGTGATGGAGGTCCGGCGGCCACCAGATGAGACCGACGCTGTCCTCGACCGGTTCAGGGTTGGCCTTTCGCACATGGGCTTCGGTCAAAACGAAGTCGCTCACCAGGCGCCGGCCGTTGCGGACATAAAAGGATCGGGGCCACCCTCCATTGTCGGTAAACTCGTCTTGGCACAGGCCCCATGCGGCCCAGGTCTCGCGCTGCTTCTCGGGCACCGCTTTGTCATGGGCCATGAACCAATACACCCCCTGGATATAGTCGCGGCTCGCGCGCAGCATCTGCTCGCGCTCGGCGTAACTGGCGATGGGATAGCGGTGGTTCCAACCGGTGAAGTTCCCCGCGAGATGGTGCCATGATCCGGGGTCGGTCTTGCCATTCGGCAAACCCGCCCCCGGCGCTGAGATCACGCCTCCCGCCGCGAGGTAACGGCGATGCAGTTCATAGTGTGACGGATCGTAGCTCGCGGGTTTGTCGATGGTGATCCGATTGGCCGGATTCTTCGTCAGGCAGAGGCGGAAGCAATACCCTTGAATGCTCTCATCGGGTTCACCCTGCGTTCCCAGGGCGTCGTCTTGCACCCCGAACACCAAGCCGCTCGTCGCCTCGCCCCGGACACGGTAAGGATCGATCCGCCTGTCGAACTGTCCGTGTGTGGTGTCCGTGCGGATGCCATTTTTCGTTTCGCCATACTTCGCATTGCCCTCGCGACCGACGGCGAAGCTGATGCCGGCAAACGCGAGCAGATCGCCCTCATAGGTCGCGTCGATGAACCCTTTCGCCAGGACGGTGGCGCCGTTCTCGAAATGCAGCGCCGAAAGGCGGGTTCCGTCTTTGGTGACCCCATCGTTTTCCTTCAGACGATGTCCCCGCAGCACGGTGACGCCCGCTTCCTTCACCCACTCATTGAACACGGTCTCCGCAACATGCGGTTCGAACCGCCACAGCCTGCTCTGCTTGCCGTGCCTGCGGACCATTTCGTCAAAGGCCTTCTCCTGACCGTAATGCGCGCTCAGGCGCCGATAGAATTCCAGTGCCAGCCCGCCCAACGCGGGACTGTTTTGAAACTCCGCATGGTTGTCAATATCCGTCCCTCCCAACCCCTCGACACTCATGCCGCCGAGATGCTGTCCGGCCTCCACCAGCAGCACCCGTTTCCCCATCTGCGCCGCCTGCACCGCTGCGATGACGCCCGCGCTGGTGCCGCCATAAATGCAGAGGTCGGCTTCGGCGCCCGCGGCAGCCGCGGGGAGCAACAGGAATAACCCAAGGAAGAGAGCAGGATGTGGCATGGGAATAACGTGGCAGGGGAGCGAGATCGTCGGGTTACCCGGGAGCGCGGTTCATTCCGGTCTCAAGGAGACATTATCAATGAAAAATGCGGTTTTGGTCGTGCCGAGGGCGCTGAAAAGCAGGTAGCTGGCACTGGTCCAGGCAGGTTTGGCCGCGAAGGTGAGATAGCCTTTTTTCTCGCCGTCCTGGCGGGTGAAGGAGACGCTCCAGGTGCCATTTTTCGCGGGCGTGGTGGGTGTCGCGGCGGAGCCAGTGGTGGCAGAGAGAGAGACATGCACCCATTGATTGGGCGGGACGTCAAAGGGCACGGCGCGGCCGTCCAAACCGGGAACAATTTTGCCATTCTGCCAGCGCACATACGGTCCGTGGCCAAACTCGCCGTTTTTGCCGCGAACCTCGAAGAACCAGTCGGCGCCGGGCTGGGCCATGATGTCGAACTCGATGTGGAAAGTGCCGCCGTCCCAGGTCGTCGGGTTGATGTCGAGCACGGGATCGTAACTGTGCAGCAAACCAGGTGCGTCCTGCACCTTGAGGCAGCGTTTGGAGAGGCCGCCGATGGGCGAACCGGTTTCATCGGTGACACCGATGCTTTCGCCTTTGTTTTCGCGGTCATACTTCGCGCCGCGAATGCCGAGAGTGCCGAGTCCGGCGTGCTCGAAGTTTTGATCGACCCGATACGGCGGTGCGGGCCAGGGTTTGGCGTCGGTTTCCCACGTGGGATAGACATTTCCCTTGTCGGCCAGTTCTGCCCAGGCGGGATCGCCCTGGCGCACGCCGGCAAGGGTGAGATCCCAGGGCTTGAAACCGGTTTTCTCAGCGGGTGAGCCGGGCTGGAGCCGGAAGTCTCGCTTGGCGATGTTTTCGAACATCGGGTCGGCAAAGATCGTGCCGGAGTCGCGGCCCATCTTGCGCCATTCCTCCCAGGTGAAGTGAGTCTTCGTGAGATGCGCGGGAATCTTGCCGTCGGTGGGCCAGTAGAGGTTGTTGCGGAAGACGAGGCTGTCTTTGGGATCGCCGCGCTCGGGTTTGTCGAAGAACTTCCAGTTCCACTCGCCGCCATCGAGCAAGGACGAGGCGGGATCCCACAGGACGATGTTGTGGGTATAGCGAAAGCGCAGACGCGGTTCATTGCGTGAGGCCTGCACCTGGGCGGTGTGTCCGAAGGCGAAAATGTTGTTCCGCACCGTGTTGAAGTAGCCATAGTGCTGGTGGAATCCTGCATTCCAGGTGTCGTGCACGAGGTTGTTTTCCATCAGCGTGTCGGTGCTGCCTTCGTCATTATAGAGACCCCAGCCGCCGTAGCGATGGCTGACAATGTGGTGCACATGGTTGCCGCGAACGATCGTGCCCGGTGACGTGCCAAGTCCGTAATAGCCGCCCATGTCGCTGAGATAGGCCCAGCCGAGGTGATGAATTTGAGTGTTCTCCAGCAGGGTCTCGCGCGATGCGGTATCGCCATAGCCCCAGTTCCAGCCGGCGCTGACACCGGTGTAGTAGAAGTCACCGATGTCGCAATGGATGACAGAACATTGGCGGGTGTGGGTGAAGAGAACGCCGCAGGCGCTGGGGTGCAACCGTCCGCCGTGCTGGATGATGCAGTCATCGATGACGATGTGATGATTCACCCGTTCATCCGCCGGTCGATCCGTCTCTCCCACCCGCACTCCGCCAGCGCCCAGATCATGCAGATGGCAATGAACGACCCGGGAGTCGGAGCAGCCGTTCCTGAAATAGATGCCGTGACGGCCGACGTGGGCGACCTCACAATTCTCAAAGCGAATGCCGCTGCTGTCCTCGATCTCAATGGTGCCGTCGGAAGACGTGGCCGCCTGGCCATCGTGCAAGCCGTCGGCCGGATACAGGTAGCGACCGTGCCGGAACGCGATGCCTTTGAACTGCACGTCCTTTGCGCCCTTGATGGCAAGTAGCTTGTCCGCCACAGGCGCGATGACCTCCGCCTGGGTCATGTCTTCCTCCGGCAGGGGCAGGTAAAGGACTTCGCCCTTCGTTCCATCCAAAAACCACTCGCCCGGAGCATCCAGGGCGGCTCGGAAATTCTCCATCCAGTAGCGCTGATCCGGCTCAAACTCGACAAAAGGATACCTGGAACGACCCTTGATCTGAACCGCCAACGTCGCCTCATCCAGGGCCTGGATGCGGCATTGGCTAACCGTCCAGGCATGGGTGACGGTGATCAATGCCTGATCCCGTTCCGCCACCGGAATTCCTTTGATGATGTCATAGTGCTCAGGAGCGACCGAGAAGGCATGGTAGTTCATGTCTTTCGTCACTCCAGGAAACACAGTGGCCCCGACTGCTTCCGTGATGTTGAAGTAGCCCCTGTTCGGCGTGCGGGCCCGCGTCGCCCGTCGGCCATTGATCCACAGTTGCTCAAACTTCCACGCCTTGTCCGGTAGTGGCGCTTTCCAGAGGCCGCCCCCGGCATTCTGCCACCCGGTGAGAGCCCTGCCTCCGCTGATCACCGGCGTGGCCCCGGGGGCCGCTTCCCAGGTCGTCTGGGAATCCTCACGGGTCAGCACAACCGGCTCGGTGAGGGGATACACCCCTTCCGCGACGACAATCCGCACCGGTTTGGGAGCAGTTCGTGCGGCGTCCCGGGCCGCCTGCGGCGTTGACAGGGGACCCGACGGGCTGAGCAGGATGTCCGCTGCCAGGACCGGGGCAGATGGCAGCAAGAGGCAGGCGAGGACAGTGGCTGGGCAAGCAATGCGGCGGATCATGACACTGGGAAAGGATGGTCACGTGCCGGGAGGGCAAGTGACTGGTGCCTCATCGCGACACCGGTGAGGGCAGGGGGGCGTTGAAACCAGTGGTCGGTCGGATTTT
>JADZAX010000349.1 GCA_020852405.1 Verrucomicrobiales bacterium | reverse complement strand
GCGACGTCGAGGAAGTCTGCGACCGGGTGATCTTCATGCACCGGGGCCGAATCATTGCCCAGGGATCACCCAGCGAAATAGTGGGGCATTTCTCGGAGAAATCTCTTGAAGATGTCTTCATCCGGGTCGCGCGCAGTGGGGATATCGAAGACCCCGCGCCCCCCATTGTGAAGGACATCGAACCCACCGAAGGATTGGAACCATGACAAAAGAACCCCGACAAGGATTGGCCGCCGAAGCGTTGCGCTTGGTGGCATCGTGCCGCCAAGCTGGGCAGGACAAAACCATCATCAAGGATGAAGAGCACGATGATTGGATTCATCTCACCAGGGTCGGGACCAAACGGTTGCGGTCAGCTTGGCACCTGATGAGGGATGTCGTGGGGGTGGATCGTGCGATGCAGGCCCGGGAGCGGTTGCGTCAGATTTCGGCGGCTGTCTCCACGCACCGGGACCGCAACGTCCGGCTCAAGGCAATTCGTCATCTCAAGGAAAGTCCTCTGCCCAAAACGCGCCGATCTTCCCGCCGGAGCAAGAAAGCGGCAAATCCCGATCCGGTGGTGGATTGGCAGCTGTTGGAAGCGGTCGCAGAAAAGGAGATGGTTTCCACCGAGCAGGTGAATCATTCGTTGCTGGAGAAATTGTGGAAAGCGGAGGCCTCGGATTGGGAAACTGTCCGCCCCTCCCCCGAAGAGGAGCGCAAAGCGATCCGCCGGGGACTGCGCCGGTCCCAACGCAAAGTCCGCAGTCTCACCGTCAAGGCTGCGAACAAACCCGATCCCTTGCTTTGGCACGACTGGCGGAAGAAGGTCAAGCGTCTCCGCTACCAGCAGGAAATGGTGGCGCAGCTGCAGGGGCGCAAACCCGGACGACGCCTCCTCCGCCTTGCCCGGCTGGGCACGATGCTCGGTGAGCGCAACGATTTGGTGGCACTCCGTCATTGGCTCACCGGGGGAACGGTTCGCAACCCCGGCACGGACATTTCCGCAGCCCTGGAAGTCATCGGGAGTCACGAATCCTCAGTAATGAACCGGGCGGAAAAGCTCGGCCGATCGCTGCTCAAGTCCTGAATCACCGCTGTGGCAGGAAGCCAAATCAATGGGTGCGTCTCGGTTCCAGGGAAAAGCCTTCCGGTGACCAAAGCGATTGCTGACGCCACCGAAAACGGGTCAATCCAATGACGGATTCTCACCATCCTCGGGCTGGATCCGACCAAGGTTGTCCGCACTCAGCGATTGACCCGGGCCGGAATCCTGATTCAATCTTCCCGACATGAACCGCATACTCGGCATTCTCGGATTGTTTCTTTTTGTCTTCATCGCCACCTGGTTGGCGGCAGACGTCTTTTCCGGGGAAAGGGCCAGCTTTTTGACCGCCTACAACCAGTCGAACATGATCCGCCGGGTCGCCTTGTTCGGCATCATCAGTATCGGCGTGGCTTTTGTGATCATCACCGGAGGGATTGACCTCTCCATCGGGTCGGTGATCTGTTTGGCCGGGGTCGGTTTTCCGTGGTTGGTTTACACTCACGGATGGCCGGTCTGGCTGGCATTGCTTGCCGTGCTAACGGTTTCGGCTGGGATCGGGCTCTTTCATGGACTTCTCATCACCAGATTGAAACTGACGCCGTTCGTAGTCACGCTGTGTGGTTTGCTGATGTACCGCGGGTTAGCCCGGGGCTTCACGGAGGATCAATCCATGGGTTTGGGCAATGACCCCACCGTCAAAGCCATCGCGTTCCTCGGCGGCGGCACGCTGAATCTCGGCTGGTTCAAGCTTCCCGTGCCCTGTTTGATTTTGGCCGCGATTGCCATCGTGGCCGGAATTTTTCTGAACCGAACCGTATGGGGCCGCCATTTGCTGGCACTGGGCAACAACGAAGAAGCCGCCCGGCTTTCGGGGATCAACACGAACCGCCTGATTCTCTTGTCCTATGTCACCTGCTCGGGACTTGCGGGACTTGCCGGTCTCCTGTTCTTTTTCGATGTGACTTCGGCCCAACCTTCCGATTTTGGCAATTTTTACGAACTCTATGCCATCGCAGCGGCGGTGTTGGGGGGGTGCAGTCTGCGGGGAGGCCAGGGCAGCATCGTCGGTGTGGTGCTGGGGGCGGCTGTCATGCGTTATCTCGCCAACACCATCACCCAGGTGAGTTGGATTCCCAACAACATAGAATTTCTCGTCATTGGGGTGGTCATCCTTTTGGGGGTGATTACTGACGAGTTGACCCGCCGCGCGGTCGCTCGGCGCAGACGGTCCCAGCAATTGGGGTGAATCTTTCTTCCCCGTCCATGGCGTATATTCGGCGGGAATGCGCCGCAAGACGCGTCCGGTCTCAGGCGTTAAATTGAATCTGGGCGAGACGTAACCGCCCTGCACCCTTCTGTGAGATTATGACCGAAACAAAAACCTCTTCGAAATCGAATCTTTTTTGGAGCTTTGCTGTCCTGATCCTCTGGCTCGTGGCCTTGGGCGCCACTTGGTATCTGTTCCAGAAAGGACCGTCGGATGAGCTCAAGCGCTTTTCCATCTTCGTTGGCCGGTTTCATGTCATCCTGATCCATTTTCCCATGGGGATCGTTGGACTGTTGGCATTGATGGAACTCTTCGCGTTGCGCAAACATGGAGCCCATCTCCACCATTCCACGCGGTTTGTCTCCTGGGTGGCTACCCTGGGGGC
>JADZAX010000348.1 GCA_020852405.1 Verrucomicrobiales bacterium | reverse complement strand
TGGCACATGGCTGGAGGTTGAGATCACCGCCGAACCCTTGGTGCCATGGGCGTAGGCCGCGAATTCCTGCTTGCAGTTCGCCATGTTTCTACCGTCGTAGAGGGCCTTGGTGCCGTCGGCAAAGGAGTATTCCACACTGTAACTGTCGAAGTTCTGGTCCACCGCTTCGACCTGTTTTCCGTCGATTTCGATGGTCTTGTAATGACGGCCTCCGAGGGCATGCGCCGAAACCGGCCAGTCGCCTTTCATCATGCACATTTCATCGATGCCGTGGATGAAGAAGTCGCTGAACGCTCCGCCGCTGAGCCAGAGGAAGCTGTGGAAATTGGAAATCTGGTACATCAGCTCGCTCATCCCGGTGTCATTTTTTGGGGTGAAGCAGGATCCGATGCGTCCCTGCATGCGGTAGGAGCGCATGAATTGGATGTCGCCAATGGCACCGTCGTCGATCCGTTTTTTCAGTTCGTTGCGGGATTTGCAATGCCGACACATCAGGCCGACTCCCACCTTGAGGTTTTTTTCTTTGGCTTTGACGTTCAGTTCGAGCAATTTGCGGGCCGAAAAGCCATCGGGGCAGAGGGGCTTTTCCATGAAGACGTTGAGGCCCTTTTCGATGGCATATTCAAACATGACCCAGCGGAAGGCGCAGGGAGTGGTCAGAATGACGACGTCCCCTGGCTTGAGGGCGTCCATCGCATGACGGTAGCCATCGAAACCGATGAATTTGCGGTCCGGAGTGACATCGATTTTGTCCCCCACCTGAGGATCCTTGGAAAGGGTGGCATGGCTGGTGTTCAGTTTGTTTTCAAACACATCGGCCATGGCGTGGAGTTTCAGCGGCCCCAGGGATCCAGAGACCGAGAGCGCATTTTTCACCGCGCCGGTGCCGCGCCCGCCACAGCCGACCAGCGAGAGCTTCACTTCGCTGCTCCCCTGAGCATGGACATGGGGCAGACTGATCCCCGCCAAGGCGGAGACGGTGATGATTTTGGAGCCGGTCTTGAGCGCTTCGCGGCGCGTGGAGGTCTCCAGGGGAGAGGGAACGGGGGCGTTTTCAATCGGATTCATGAAAGCACGCTAACGCAATCCGCATCGCCATGTCAATCCTGCTTGATCGCGGTGACCAAGTCTTGGGGGCGGCCGGTGGGTGCCGGATGGTCCAAAGAAAGTCGTTTTCCGAGGAAATGAAGCGCCGGGATTGGGAGTGATTCCGGTTTCGCTGAAGAGTTGACGGTGGGAGGGATCGGGGGCAGAATCGGATTTCCGCCGAGAGCCTCTGCTTCCCTCGCTCCCAACAAGAATTCTCCCCCGTGTCGGTTCCATTCATTCTGAGACATTGTGCCGTCTTTCCGTGGCGGTCTGCTGCGCTCCTGACATTGCCCGAATGCGAGCTGCCGCTCCCTCGGACCTTTGAGTGGTCACTTTTCGGAAGCTTTTCATGATTCACCCGAACAGCAGACTCCGGGAGATTTGGGATATTTATATCATCCTGGTGACCGTGGCTGCCATGGTGGTAGTTCCGTTGCAACTCTCTCTGCACCAGCCTGTTCAAGGACTGATTTTTGTCTATGAGGTGGTCCTTTCCGTCTCTTTCGCTCTGGATATTATCCTCCGGTTCCGGACCGGATTTTTTCATGAGAATCATCTGGTGATCGACCCGGGGCGGGTCGCCAAGCGGTATCTGAAGACGTGGTTCCTTCTCGACCTATTGGCCGCCTGGCCCTTGTTTCTTCTTCACGACAAGGCTCTTGCCACCGTGGTTCCCTTGGTCCGCGTCTTGCGCATTCTGCAGGCACACCGGCTGATCCGGATCGGACGGGGAAATTCCTTTCTGCGCGAACTTCACCGCAGGTATTCCGTCAATCCCGGACTTTTCCGGCTGGGATATTTCGTGGTCTTGATGATGTTGGCCGCGCACCTGCTGGCATGTGGCTGGATCATGTTGGGGGGCATTCAGGACGAGCCGGATCGGACGACCAAATACGTCAAAGCGATTTATTACACCATTACCACGCTGGCAACGGTGGGGTATGGCGACATCACTCCCCAAAACAATCTGCAACGGCTCTATGCCATGGGCATGATGCTGGTGGGGGTGGCCAGTTATGGCTACGTGATCGGCAATTTGGCCACGTTTCTCGCCAATCGGGACATTGTGAGGGCCAATTTTTACAAAAAGCTGGAAGAGGTCACCGCGTTTCTCCGCTACCGCTCCATCCCTTCCGAGCTGCGGGCCCAGGTGCATGCGTATTACGGCCATCTGTGGGAAAGCCGGATGGGGCAGGATGAGGCCAGCATTCTGGGGGATCTCCCGGAATCGCTTCGTGTGGACCTCGCGTTGGCGATGCGGCGGGACCTGATCCACAAGGTGCCTTTTTTCCGGGAAGCGCATGAGGAGTTGCTCAAAGATGTGGTGATGGCCCTGCGTCCGGTGGTCTACCCGCCCGGTGCTTATCTCATCCGGGAAGGAGAATCGGGCGATTGCATGTTCATTGTCAGTTCCGG
>JADZAX010000347.1 GCA_020852405.1 Verrucomicrobiales bacterium | reverse complement strand
GGATCGAGGGAATCCTCCCAACCGTCTCCGTCCTGGTCGGAGGGCGGGGTGGAGTATCCATAGTAGGCGGGGTCCTCCCAGGGATCCGGCACATAGGTGTCGTCGAAGCCGTCTCCGTCGGAGTCGTTGTAATAGCCGGCTTGCACCTTTGTGGGCAAAGGAGGCATGGCCAGGCTGAGGAGGGCACTGAAAAGAAGCGCCCGCCCCAACCAGGTCCGCCAGGAGGCTAGGAAATGAAGGTATTCTTTGGCTGAGGTGGGGGGGGCACCGCGTTTCATACTCTTTCGAACTGTCCAACAAGAATGATTGAAATTTGAAAATGTGGCAACAAAAAATGCAAAAAACTTCTCAGTCTGCTTGGAAAAGGGCCTTGGCTTCCCCTTCAACCTGACATAAGCAGACGGGGAAGATCACCGGGATGGCGATGGGGCCGGTTGAGCGGCTGATAGGCCTGTCCTCCCCGCAGAATTCCAAAGCCGCAGGATCATCAAATTGCCCCGGGACTGTCAAAGCACGGGGCGTTTCAAATTTGGCGGAAATCCTCCCAGCTCCAGCCTATCCTGGTCGAGTTAAGAAACGAAGGGACAGATCTATGAAAGCACGCGTTTGGGGTAGATCCACGAGCATGGAAGAAGCATCCTGTGGTCACGCCATTCGTTGTCCCAGAGAGGACGGAGGCTGTCACTTTTGAAAGCGAAAGATGAGCGAGGTGGTCAGCTTATCATGAGGCTTGCGCAAGAGTGCCTCGTGAACACCGGCTTCACGTTCTCCCTTTGTTTGGCGCCCTATGGCATGAAATCCTCATCCGTTCTGGGCGCTTGCGGTGCCTGCTCATCCAAGGACTTTCGAAAACGGACACATCCTTGCAGAAAGTTGGGCCAGTTCGGAATAGATGGAACGGGATCCGTCTTCTCTGGCAAGAGCGACCACAGTGCGGGGTGATACCAGCAGAGATCATGCCCCTGGGCGTCGCGGTGCTGCCTGATTCCGGCTCGCAGCCGTTCCACTTCGGCGATGAGGTCCTCGCGTGACATCGTGTGTAGATCATCATCCATAAATCACCTCCGATTGTGCCGTTTCTGAGAAACAAAAAATCCTGAGTCAAGTGGGAACTGTGACGAGGCAAATCCCAACGACCTTAGGTGAACGTCCGAGGTCAGGCGCGGGGACAAAAAGCTCTCATCCGGCAAGGCTTATGGCGAGAGGGCTGCTTAGCAGACCGAGTGACAGGCCACCTGTGGGAATACCAGTACATGAGAATGAGGGAACCACCATCTGAAGCCAACTCGGGAAGGGTAACCGCCCCGGGGAAGGAAGGCTAGGAGAAAGTCGCGAGCCGATGGACAAGAACCGCATAGAGCCGGAGCGAAGCGAGGCAAAGCGAGTTCATGGGTAGACCTGCTGGAAAAGATTCTGGCCCGCGAAAACCTGCTAGCCGCTTGGAAACGAGTGAGACAAAACCAAGGCGTTCCGGGGATCGACGGGATGACCGTCGCGGACTTCCCCGCCTTTGCGCGGGAGCAATGGCCGAGGATAGCCACCGCGATCAGAGAAGGAAACTACCGGCCCGCGCCCGTCAAACGGGTGTGGATACCGAAGCCCGACGGGACACAGCGCCCGTTGGGAATCCCGACGGTGCTGGATCGCGTGATCCAGCAGGCCGTCGCACAAGTGCTGGGGCTGCTTTTCGAGGCGGACTTCAGCGAACACAGTTACGGATACCGGCCCGGCCGCTCCGCCCATCAGGCGGTGGCCGAAATGGAAACCGGCTGGAAAGAAGGCCGCCGCCACGCCGTGGATTGATTCTGCCTCCTCCTCCGGAGGCCTCACCCTTCGGGCTGCCTGCGGCAGTCTATGTCCGCTCCCGCCAGTCGCTCCCATTGCGACCTCAAATCGTTCTTCGACACGGTCAACCATGACCGCTTGATGAAGGCGCTGCTGGAGAAAGTCCGGTGTCGCATGACACTGGGCCTCAATGGCCGCTACCTGAGAGCGGGAGTGGTGCTGCCCGAAGGCACCTGCGAGGCGACCTCTCAAGGAGTGCCGCAGGGCGGTCCGCTGTCGCCCCTGCTCGCCAATATCGCGCTCGACCCGCTCGACAAGGAACTGGAGGCACGCGGACACAAGTTCGCGAGATATGCCGACGAGTTGCCTCGCTTCGCTCGCCCTTCGGGCAGCCATTCGGCTGGCTGTCTCCCTTCGGTCGGCTCATCGTGATGGTGAAAAGCGCGAAGGCGGCCACGAGGGTGCTGGCGGCACTGATCCGCTACTGCGAAGGACGGCTGCAACTGGTGGTCAACCGCGCCAAAAGCCGCGCCGCGCCGCTGAAAGCCTGCGAGTTCCTGGGATACCGGCTCAACAACCAGGCCAAACCGGCATGGACCGAGAAAGCGCAACGCCGCTTCAAAGAGCGGGTCCGCGAATGGGAGCGAAGCGGACATAGACTGCCCGGCAGGGCAGCCCCGGAGGGGTGAGCGGAGCGAATCAAATCACCAGCCGCAACCGCGGGCACCGGGTAAAGGACGTCATCGACGAACTGAACCAGTATGTTCACGGATGGCTCAACTACTACAAGCACAGCTCCACCTACAGTGAAGTGAAAGACTTGGCAGAATGGGTCAGGCGGCGGGTGAGGTTGTATTACTGGAAGCAATGGAAGCAACCGCGCACGCGCCGCCGAAATCTCCTCGCGCTGGGTATCCATCCCAGCGTGGTGCACAAGGCGTCGCGCAGCCGCAAAGGCTATTGGCGGATGAGCCAGAACTCGCTTGTGCGAGCAGCGCTGAACAACCGTTGGCTTGAGGGACAGGGAGTGCCCGACATGAATGCCCTGCCGCGGCAGTGGCATCCCAAAGGGCGAAGCCTGACCGCATGGACGAAGCGAAGCGAAGTCAAAGCGATCTGGATCGTACTTTACTACGGGCCAAAAGCCCGAGTCTGATTGGAACCGCCCTGTACGGAGCCGTACGCAGGGTGGTGTGGGACCCGTGGCTGGCTGAGCGAAAGTTCAGTCAGTCGCGGGGACCCGATTCGGCCCGTTTTGGGAGTTCGACGCCCCTGCCTGAAAATGAAGGGCAGCAGCAAAGTCGGTGTGCGAAATGCTGTGACATATAAAACGGCGAAGTCAGTCAGACTCATCTCTCCGGCTAAACGAGGAGAAAAGGAGTAAAGCAATGGACACCGCCCAGAGCCAAAACCAAACGATCCCTGCAAAAAACAGGAGAAGCAGGTTGATGGCGATCCCGACCAGACCAAACACCAGTCGCTGCCTGCCGGTCGTCTCTGTGAACCACTCTAACATAAGGGCTTCGTTATCTGGATGTGTCTGTCTGGCGTTGGCGGGAAACGCTCGGTTCCTTGGCCGAACGATTGAGTCCTCCTACGGGCGTAATTGAAGGGAAAATGAATCGAAATTGAGGGGCTTATGGCCCGTTAGGAGGCACGGCTTCCATGAGAAGGCAGTCAAACACAAATTGAAGTTTACTTCAAGACGATAGATCGGGTTGGTGTTTCAAGGGGTGGTGTGGGGTCCTCCCCGCAGCTTCTGAGAACCTCCCCCCGCTTCCCCTG
>JADZAX010000346.1 GCA_020852405.1 Verrucomicrobiales bacterium | reverse complement strand
AGCAGATCTGTCTCGTCACCACCCTGCACAGCGGTCCCGAGCGCACCGGGACGACCGGCGCCATGGCTTTTGCCGAATGGTTGCTGGGAGACGATCCTCTGGCGGTTGAGACCCGTCAGAAACAGATTGTGCTGATCATGCCGGTCATCAATCCGCTGGCGATGTTTCACACCGACCGCTTCCGCAATGAAAAAGGGATCGATCCCTACACCGGGCTCGGCCCCCTGGGCAAAATTTGGGACATCAAATCGCTCTCCCTGAATCGACCACAGGACGCCCCGGAACTGGTGGCGGTGCTTTCGGTCATTGATGACTTTCGGCCGGATGTTCATGCGGATCTCCATGGCACGGGCTTGCAGGAATACCTGCCCGAGCAGCTTGGCTCGCGGCAGATGTACCATGGTCAGATCATGACCGAGATCACTGGCGGGGCCTATTCCAACTATGCCCTGCGGCCCTGGGACTGGCGTGTCACCGAGGCGATGGTGGCTGCCGGTCGCGAGGCCGGATTTCCTTCGGACCGCTTCGAAGCGGATGCCCAGCGCACCTTGTGGGGGCCGGAGTTGGCCCCGCTCGGCAAAAAACTGTGGCACGGTTCGCCTCTTTTTTATTCTGCCCACTACGGCTACGCCAAATACCACACCATGGTCATCACCCAGGAGGTGGCCTGGGAGCAGAGTCTCGTCGCCCGCATGAAAGGGCTTCTGCGAATCGGCAATGGCGTCTGGCACGAGGAAAGCCGCGCGGGATATCCGGTGGACCGCATGAAGCACTTCGTGGGGCACTATGTCACCACCACCGGCAACAATGCCGCGGAGCGTCGCACAAGCCGGACCGAGTTGTGGTCGAAACAGGGGGCGTTCTCCGCCGGTTTCCTGTATCCTCAGACCGTGGGGCGCGAAAGTTTCGTTGTCGCCAGGACTGCGGCCGCCAAAAAGGCCGTTGCCGAGAACGACCTATCGGCCTTGAAACAGAATCTGCGCAGTCTCCTCGGAGGAGCAGCGGAGGACATCGCCCGGTTCATCGACGCCGGGCCCGAGATCAAGCTAGCCATGGAATCGCCTCCCCAGATTCTCAAGGAAGCCAAGGTGGAGGATGATGTTCTGATCGAACACGGCATCGGATTCCGTCTGCGCCTTCCCTATGCCAAAGTTGCCGGCCTTGACGTGCGATTGAATGGCCGGGCCTTGGTGAGGGACGCGCCCGATGGATACCAGACGTGGACCGCTGAGGGCTTCACCCAGATTCAAGTGCAAGTGCCTCCGGGCACCTCCGGAGCCGCTGGGTTGTATTTCATCACGTGTGACTATCGGCCCGGAGAGACCCGCCCCACCGGCTGGATGCCTCCGGCCGCAGTGCGGGAGCAATGCGCCACCGATAAGGCGGACGCCACCCCGGCCACGTTCACGGATGTCCCGTATGGTTCCCATTTTCGGCAAACGATGGACCTCTGGCTGTCGGAATCGGACCAGCCCATGCCGGTTGTTTTTTACATTCACGGGGGAGGATGGGCCGCTCAGGACAAGACGGACATCCATCAACATCTCGACGTTCGCGGGTTGCTCGATGCCGGCATCTCGATCGCTTCCATCAATTACCGTTTCCTGGTCGATGCCGGGGCCGCCAAAGTCACGCCCCCGCTGCAGTGGCCCCTGCAGGACGCCGCGCGGGCGCTGCAGTTCCTTCGTTCCAAGGCCTCCGGATGGAACCTCGACAAGAGACGCATCGCCGCTTGCGGGGTCAGCGCGGGCGGGTGTGCATCCCTCTGGCTGGCCATGCACGCCGACATGGCGGATTCTGCGGGCGACGATCCCGTTGCCAAGGAATCGACGCGTGTCCTGTTCTCGGCCACCACGGCTCCGCAGACTTCCCTTGATCCCGGGCAGCTCGTGGAGTGGATCCCCAACAGCGTCTATGGAGGTCACGCCTTTGGTTACCCCGGCACAACGCGCCCTGAATCCTTCGCTCCCTTTCTCGCCCATCGGGACGATCACCTCGCCGATCTTCAGCGCTACTCGCCACTGGCCCAGGCCAGCGCCGACGATCCTCCGGCCTTTCTTTTCTTTCCCCGTCAGGACAAGCCTCCCATGAAAGGTGAACCGCAGACCGATCCGACCCACAGCGCCGTCCTCGGACTCATGCTGCAGGAGCGCTTGGAATCCCTCGGCGTTTCCTGCGTGGTGCGGTATCCCGGCGACGGCCTGCCCGGAGAAAGTTCCCTGCAACAAACCCTGATCCGATCCCTGACATCAGCTAAGCCATGAAGCCCATTATATTTCTCCTCGCCGTTGCCTGCGTTTCCCATGCCGCCGAACCTGTCCGGATCGGTGACCGTCGGGAGTTGTTCACCGATCAGTTCCTCATCGGGGAGATGCAGGGCACCTGGCTCCAGCTGCAGACTCCACGGGATGAAGGGATCGCCCTGAAGTTCGACCAACCGTGGGAGGGCGGTTTCAGTGGCTATGTCTCCATCCTGCAGATCGGCGACAAGCTCCGTGCTTATTACCGTGGTAAGCCGATCGCGAACCGGGACGGCAGTGACGACGAGGTGACTTGTTGCGCGGAATCCGACGACGGCATCCATTGGTCCCGTCCGGAGGTGGGTATCTACGAGGTTCAGGGAACCAGGAAAAACAATGTGGTCCTGATGAATGCCCACACCGTCACCCACAATTTCTGCCCATTCCTCGACGAACGTCCGGGAGTGCCGGACAACGAACGGTTCAAGGCCTTCGGGGGCACCATGGAGGGCGGTGGACTCATGGCCTACCGGTCCGCGGACGGGCTGCACTGGGAGAAAATGCAGGATGAGCCCGTGATCACGAAAGCGATGGTGCCTTACAAATACATGTTCGACTCGCAGAATGTGCCGTTCTGGTCGGCGGTGGAGCAGAAGTATCTCTGCTACTACCGCGTTTTCGAAAACAACATCCGGCGCATCGTCCGCAGTGAAAGCAGCGATTTTCTCAAGTGGTCGCCGCCGGTGCTGATGGAATACCGCAATCCGGCAACGGAGGCGCCCATCGAGCATCTCTATACCAATCAGACGCATCCCTACTTTCGGGCGCCGCATCTCTACGTGTCGATCGCGGCGCGGTTCATGCCGGGGCGCCGTGTCCTGACCGATGAGCAGGCGGCGGCCATCAAGGTGAATCCGGGTTACTTCAAAGACACTTCCGACGCCATTTTCATGACGACGAGGCCCGTCGAGGGCACCGCCCATGCCGGCTTCTATGACCGCACCTTTTTGGAAGGCTTTATCAGGGGCGGCATCGGGGCGCAGAACTGGGTGTCCCGCACGAACTACCCGGCGCTTGGGATCGCCCGGACCGGGCTCGCGGAAATGTCGGTGTATGTGAACCAGGACTACGCGCAACCCACCGCCCATTTGCGTCGCTACTCGCTGCGGTTGGATGGATTTTCCTCGCTGCGCTGCGGGTATGCCGGGGGCCACATGGTCACCAAGCCCCTTGTCTTTTCGGGTCGCGAATTGTCCCTGAATTTTTCCACATCCGCCGCCGGCGGGATCAAAGTGGGTTTCGAAGATTCGGACGGGAATCCCATCTCTGGATTCTCCCTCGACGATTGCCAGATGCAGATCGGGAATGAGATCGACCGCAAGGTCTCCTGGAAATCCGGCACGGACATCAGTGCGGTCGCCGGAAAAACCTTGCGCCTGCGGTTCTCCATGCAAGACGCCGATTTGTATTCTTTCCAGTGCACCCCATGAAAACTCTTCTGCTCACCCTGATTGTCCTCTCCTCTGCCGTCGTCCACGGAGCCGAGCAGGTCTTTTTCGCCTTCGATGATCACAACATCGCGTGGCAACACAATCTGAAGCTGACATTGGTGGAAGCCACGAAACATCCGGAGAACCCTGTCCTCCGGAGGGGGCCTGAAGGGGCGCCGGACCATGGGCACGCCATTCTCTATGGGACCGTCATCAAGCAGGGCGACACCTTCCGCATGTGGTATCTGGGAATGCACGAGACGGAGAACAAGGCCGGACAAGCTCCCGGATGGTGGCGTCCGATGTGTTATGCCGAAAGCAGGGACGGCGTCCACTGGACGAAGCCGGACCTGGGGCTGGTCGAATTCAACGGCAGCAAGCGGAACAACATTTGTCTCATCGGGGGAGATGTGTTCTCCATGACCCGGGTCAACGATTTCCTGTCCGTCCTCCACGAACCGGAGGATCCTGATCCTTCCAGGCGCTACAAATGCGCCTTCATCGCCCACATGCCTTTCGAGGAGGTCAAGGGCGGACGCAGCCGCATCGGACCGGATGAACGCCGCTGGGGAGCGATGATCTGCGCCACGAGCGCGGACGGTCTTTCGTGGAAAGTGGTCGGAGATCGACCGGCGAATGCGGGCGGGGAGCGCTTTGAGGTGAGCAGCCTCTACCGGTTCGGGGATTTCTACTACAGCACCGGACAGCTCATCAGTCCCTGGTCCTGGCGCCCCGATGGCAGCAAGATCGGGCGCGACATGCTGGCCTACCGATCCCCGGATTTCGTGAACTGGTCGCAGGCGAAGGCCCTCGCGTTTGCGCGGCCAGGGCAACTGGCCAACCCCCCAGTGGAGGGCCAGCAGATGCACATGGGAGCGGGACTGTGGAACCGTGGCAATGTCCTCGTCGGTCTGCACGGCATGTGGCAGGACGCGCCGGAGCCCCCGCCGAAGGGGGAGAACTGGAACTTCGGGGTGCGGATCGATCTGGGATTGTTGATCAGCAACGATGGCGTCCACTTCCGCGAGCCGGTTCCCGGATTCAGGATCATTCCCCGGGGCCAGGAAGGCGAATGGGATGACATCGCCATTTTGCAGGGGCACGCTTTCGTCAATGAAGGCGACCGGACCATGATCTGGTATTCCCATTGGGACACCGGTGGAAAGCTGAGGAACATGGAAATTGGCTTGGCGACGCTGCGACGCGACGGATTCGGCTACCTTTCCGCTCAGGTGGCGGACAATGACTCGCATTTTGTGACTTCCCCATTCCAGGGCAAACGTCTGTCCTTGAACGTCGCAGACATCAGCGAGGGCGCTCCGCTGCAGGCCGAATTGCTTGACCCTCTGGACCGTCCCGTCGCGGGATTCACGGCATCGGTCGTGCAAAACGGCACCCGGGTGGATCTTCCCTGGGTCCTGCCGGAAGGTCCGCATGCGCTGAAGCTGACGTATCCAGCCGACAGCCGGGCCCGTGTCTACGCGGTCTATATCAACCCGTAACCGTCATGTCATTCTCTCTCGTCACTTCTCTCACCGGAACCGATCAGCGGTTGCTCCACCGCTGCCTTGACGGTTTCCTGCCCCACCGCATCTACGACATCCATGCCCACCTTTTCCACACGCGGCATTTTGCGGAGGGAAAGCGTCCGGTGTTTCTTGATGCGGACCGCGGATATGGTCGCCGCGATTTCGACGAAGCGATGGCCCGCTGGCTGCCGGATCGCGCTGTGGAAGGGCTCTTCTTTGGGTATCCCAGCGCCGGCAATGACCGTGCCGGAGAGAATGCCTGGTTGTTGGAGCAGGTCGGGCCTTCGGTCGGGACCTCCTCATCGCGGGCCCTCGTGCTGACCGCTCCCTCCGATGATCCCGCGGAGGTGCGAAGGCTGTTCAGCACCGGGGCTTTCGTTGGTATCAAGCCATACCGGCTCTACGCGGACGTCCCCGACACGCGGGAGGCCGCGATCGAATCCTTCGCGCCGGAATGGATGTGGGAAGCCTGCCACGACCATGATGGAGTCATGGTCCTGCACATCATGTTGGCCGGGGGCATCACCGATCCCCGCAATGTGGAAACGATCCGCCGTCTCTGCCGTCGTTACCCCCGGTGCCGTCTGGTGCTGGCTCATGTCGCGCGGTCGTTCAATTACCGCCAGGCCCGCGAAGGACTCGGGGCTCTCGTCGATCTCGACAATGTGGTGGTGGACACTTCCGCCGTCACCCAGACCGGCGCTTTCCGCGCGGCCTTGGAGATCCTCGGACCTCGCCGGGTTCTGTGGGGCAGCGATTACATGGTCAGCGAATTGCGAGGCGCCTGCTTCACCCAGGGCAATGGATTCACCTGGGTCTATGCCGATGACGATTCCGCGAAGGATCTCACGGTCTTCGGAAGCCACACGCTGGTGGGGATCGAGTCGCTCCTCTGCCTGCGGGAGGCCTGCGAGGATACGGGGATGAATGACGGAGATGTCGGGGACATTTTTCATGACAATGCCCTGCGTCTGCTGGCTCCGCATCTGGGATCCGGGGCACCGTCCCCGGAGCCCTCGGGGGCCGACCGGTGGTCCGCGGCGAAGGAGCGCATTTCCTGCGGCACCGGACTGCTCTCGAAACGGGCCCATCTCTTTGATCCCGTGGAGTGGCCTTCCTATTACTCCCGCTGTTCCGGAACGAACATCTGGGATCTGCAGGGGCGGCGTTTCACGGACTTCACCGGTGGAGTGGGGGCCATCCTGCTCGGACACAGCGATCCCGCGGTCAATGCGGCAGTCCACCGGCGGGTCAGTCTTGGCAGTTACTGCACGCTGGTTTCCCCGGATGAACCGGTCCTTGCCGAGCAGCTGCTGGAACTGCACCCATGGGCACGGCGGGTGCGTTATGCACGGGGTGGGGGAGAGGCGTTGTCTCTCGCGGTGAGGATCGCGCGGGCCGCGACGGGCAAAAGCGGCATCGCTTTCTGTGGTTACCACGGATGGAGCGACTGGTATCTGGCGGCGAACCTGGCCGACGACAAATCCCTCGACGGGCATCTCCTTCCGGGGCTGACTCCGCTGGGGGTGCCGCGCGAACTGTCCGGGACGGCGGTGCCATTCCGCTACAACGATCCGTTGGCATTTCAACAGGCGCTCGACAAATTGGGGGACAACTTCGCCGCCGTGGTCATGGAACCGATGCGTTCCGAGGCTCCCCGCGACGGATTCCTGCAGACGGTCATCGACGAATGTCACCGCCGCGGAGCTGTCCACGTCCTTGACGAAGTCACCAGTGGCTGGCGCTATGGGTTTCCGGGGGCCGCGCCGGGCCTCGGCATCGAGCCAGACATCGCGGTCTATGCCAAGGCCATGAGCAACGGCATTCCCTGTGGAGCCATCGTCGGCCGTGGTGCCGTGATGGACGCGGCCAACGACAGTTTCATTTCCAGCAGTTACTGGACGGACGGCATCGGTTCCGCGGCGGCCTTGGCCTGCATTGGCAAAATGCGAAGGGAAGGGGTTCAGGGGCGCGTTTGGGAACTCGGGGGCAGACTCCAGCAGGGGTTGCAGGATCTCGCGCAGCGGCATCCGGCGCTGCGGCTCACCTT
>JADZAX010000345.1 GCA_020852405.1 Verrucomicrobiales bacterium | reverse complement strand
CTCCCCCGTTGCTGGCATCGGCCAATTCCTGCAGCGTCGGCACACGGTCCAAGGGAGGGTGATCCCGCGTGAGAAACTCCAGGTCATCCAGCGCGTCCTGCCCCTGGCGGAGCAGGGCCTGAGTCCACCATTGCTGCTCAGAATCCCCATCGAGGGGCAGGGCATCGACCTCGCTGCAGAAATCCCGCAGCCATTTCAACGCGTTGGGGATCCCGGCGGGAGGCGGTGACTGAAGCCTGTTTCGCGGAAAATCCCCTGCCGCAGGGGAGAGCATGGCCAGGGTATCCCGCAACCCCTCAAACATTGCCGACGGAAGGATGGTCTGTTCTTTCAATTCCAGCAACCCCGCCCGCATCGTGAGGAGTGCCCCCACGAGATTGCCGCTGTCGACACTGGAGACATAGAGTGGCAGCAGCGGTTGAAGAGAACGGGTGTCATACCAGTTGAGGAAATGTCCCCGGTAACGCTCGAGCCTCTCCATGGTGGTGAGAGTCTTCGACGTCAGGTCGAGCAATTTGCCAGAAGAGACGTAGCCGAAATCGTGCGCCGCAAGATCCGCGAGCAGTCCCATTCCGATGTTCGTGGGAGAGGTGCGGGTGGCCACGATCGGTTCCGGCACTTCCTGGAAATTGTCCGGGGCAAGCCAGTTCTCCTCCGCATTGACAAAGACTTCAAAGTAGCGCCACGTTTGCCTGGCGAGACTGCGTAAGAATGATTTTTGGGAAGCGGTCAAATCCGGCTTTTCGGCTGTGATAGGACGGCTGATCCACCAAGCGATCACTGGAAAAAAGAGCCATGAAAGCAGGATCGGTCCGCTGACGAGACATTCCACAGGATGAGCCACCGCGAGACCGAGTATGGCGAGACCCGCGACAAGGGGAGATATCCACATTTCCCGGAAGAAGTCAGCCAACGTGCGGCACTGATTGCGCTTGGCATAACGAGGCGTATGCCAGAGGAGCAGCCCGCGCCGGGTGAAAAGCATCCGTCCGGCGGAAACGAAAATCGCATCGAGATGAATCGCAGTTCGGTAGGGCAGGGAGGAAAGAGTAAGCGCCGCTTCGGCCAGTTGCCGCCCGAGGCTCTTCAATGCGGTTTCGAAATGGATGAACCAACTTCGGTCACGGGACTTTTTCACCAATTCGACCAAACTGGAAAGCAGGACCGGCAACAGGAGCAGGAGGAGCACGAAGGCCGTCCAGAAGCCCGTGGGATCCGGCACCAAAAACCAGCCGGCAAGCAGCAGCAGAAGCAGTGCGGGAGGCACGAGGCTGCGGCGGAGATTGTCAAAAATCTTCCACCACCCGAGTGCGGTCAAGGTATGGGGAAGACGCTTGTTCGCCGGCCCGAGGACGCGGGGCAGAAGCCAGCCCGCAATCTGCCAGTCGCCCCGGATCCAACGATGGCGGCGGCTCATCTCGGCGGGGAAACCAGCGGGGTGATCCTCATGCAATTCCACATCGGAGACAAGCGCGGACCGGGCATAATTACTCTCCACGAGATCGTGGCTGAGAATGAGATTTTCCGGAAACCGGCCGGCCGTCGCCTGACGAAAAGCATCCACGTCGTAGATCCCTTTCCCGACATAGGTGCCCTCGGCGAAAAGATCCTGATAGACGTCGGAAACCTCGCGAGTGTAAGGATCGATGCCCGCCTCCCCGCAACTGAGCTGGGCAAACCGCGACCGGTTCGCCGCGACAAGACTGATGGGAGTGCGCGGCTGCAGAATGGCGTAACCATCGACGACACGGCCTGTCTTCGGGTCGAACCGGGGGCGGTTCAGGGGATGGGACATGGTGCCGATGAGCTTGCGGGCGGCATCACGCGGCAGGGCCGTGTCGGTATCAAGCGTGAGGACGTAGCGGATCGTGGGGAGGAGGGCAAAATCGCTGATGATCTCGGAAAACGCTTCCCGCGATTGCCCGCGGAGCAGCTCGTTGAACTGTTCCAGCTTTCCCCGTTTGCGTTCGTAGCCCATCCAGAGGCGCTCATGCCGGTTCCAGACGCGCGGTCGATGAAATAGATGAAAGATGAGGGGGCCTTCGGGGCAGTAGCGGTCATTCAAGGATTTGATACCTTCGCGTACCAGTCGCACCAGCTCCGCGTCTTCGGGTTGCTCCTCCTCGCGCGCATCACGAAAGTCAGTGAGCAGGGCAAACGTCAGATTGGGGTCCTGGTTCCCGACATAGCGGAGTTCCAGGCCTTCAACCAAATCAGCGATGTCCCGTGGGCTGGACAAAAGCGTGGGGACGACAGCCATGGTGCGGCTTGCCGGGGGAATCCCATTTGTGAAATCAAGGCGGGGGAGCGGGCTGGTTTTGACGAGGAGATTCGTCATCAAATTCACCATAGCGACAGCCATCTGGGAGATGCTGACGATTCCGGGCACCAGGAGAAGCCAGATTCTCCAGTCATGCCAGTCGAACAGGTGACTTCCCGACAAAAACAGCAGCGTCATGGCTGCCGTGACCAACAGCAGGGATCCGACATAACAAACCACCGGCAGACCCTTTACCTTCCGAGTGAGGAAACGACGGAGGGAAAAGTGAACGCGCACGACTCGCTCGAGCTCGGGTTGG
>JADZAX010000344.1 GCA_020852405.1 Verrucomicrobiales bacterium | reverse complement strand
GTCCCGGTCCATGCGGCGGCGCTGGACAAAGGTCTCAACGAGCAAGGATACATCGTGCCGGGTCTGGGTGACGCTGGAGACCGGATTTATGGCACGGTGGAGCCCTGAGAGACCTGCGTCAGAGGGCGCAAAGAGCTGGATGGGCGATCAGTAGCGCTTCCCCGCTGAGCGAAATTCCCTCACGTGATCGCGCTTGCCGGAGGCGCTGCTCTCAGCGAGACTTCCCGCTTTTTCTGGGGTTTAATCCCCGTTGCACTCCCGATTGTTTCCAAGTTTCCCCCACTGATGAGTCGTTTTGACATCGCCCTGCCTGCAGAAAACCGCGACTGGAGTGGCTGGCGGCGGGGGCGCGTCGTGCAGAACGGGCATGATCTGGCGGATTTGGCCGGCTCCGGCGAAGGGATCCTGATCGGGGTTCCGGCGGGGCTGTGCACGACCTTCGCGTTTCGTGTCCCCACGACCCAGGCCGAGTTGTTCGGGCCCATGGTGAAGGCCCAGGCTGACAAGCGGGGGCTGGGATCCAGCGGGCACCCGCTCGTCGCCACGTGGACGGTGATCTCCCAGGACCAAGGCGAGACCCGTCTCAGCGCGGACGTCCTCGGTCATGATCTTCCCGAGACCATGGGGCTCCCCAAGGCCACCGGCTATGCAGCTTCGGCCCGGCTCTACCGTCTCCCCAGTGACCGGCTGACCCTTTGGCAGGAACATCAGCGATGGGTGCTTGCGGCAAACCTTGACGGCCGACTCACCCATACCCAGGTCATGAGTGCCCCGGTGGAAGATGCCGTCGCGCTTGCCCAGGAAGTCGGTCTGTGTGCTCTCCTCCTGCAGGGGGAAGGGGTTTCGCCGGAGAATGCCGAACTCCAGATCTGTGCCGTGCTTGAGCCCGCATGGATGGCCACTTTCCGGCAGAACTGTCTGGTGCCGGTCGAATTCACCGCCCCTCTCGTGCCGGACCAGCGTCTCGTGTCAGCAGCCCTGCGCGACCAGAGGCTCGTGCCCGCCAGTGTCGTGGCCGCCCGTCGCCGCGCCACGACCCGTCGCCGTCTGGCGCTGGGCGCCTGTTTGATTGTCGCCGTTTACCTCGCCGCGGGGGCTCTTCTCTGGAGATATTCGGTCAAAGTGCAGGGCGAAATTGCCAGACTTCAGGAGTCTGTGGATCAGAATCGCCCCCAGGTGGAGGAGATCGTCCTTGCCGAGCAACGGTGGCAGGCCATCGAGCCGGCCTTCGACGTCCGGCATTTTCCGCTCGTCCAGCTCAACGAAATCGCCGGGGCCATGCCTCCGAGCGGGGTGGTCATCAAAGAATTCCGCACCAGCGGACAAAGTGTCACCGTCACCGGGCAGGCTCGCGATGTCCAGCTCGCCCACGGGCTGGTCGAAGCCATGAACAAAAATCCGCGGCTGCGCGGCTATGAATGGGCCATGCCCAATCCCAAGGTAGAAAAAAACAACGCCGCAAGCTTCGACATCCGGGGCACTTGGAAATATGCGAAATCTCAGCAGTAGGGAAACCAAACTTCTCGCCGGGTGCCTGATCACGATTTTCCTGATGGGGAATCTGTTCGGCATCCGTTACCTCACCAAAAACCTCGGAGGTACCCAGAGCAAGCTCGCCTCCTTGCGCCTCGAACTGCAGGAACAGGAACTGCGTCTTGGTGATTCCGAATACTGGCAGGTCCGCAAAGCCTGGTTGGAATCCCACATGCCGGCCGCGCCCGAATCCATCGGTCGGGCCCAGGGTGAAATGCTCCAGCAGATCCAGGACGATGTCCACAACCGCAAGCTCAGCCTGACCAAACAGTCCCTCATCGAGCCGGTGAAAACCGAGCATTATCAGGAAATTGCGGTCACCCTGGAAGTGCGTGGGCCGGAAACCGGGGTCACCGACTGGTTGCTCACACTGCAGGATGTCGGAAAATTCCAAGTCATCAAATCCTTCAAATATGAGCCCGATCGGAAAAGCCGGGAGAAAGAGCCCCAAATCGAGGCCGATGTCACGCTGGCCCGCTGGTTCCGTCCTTCCGAAGCGCTTCCGGCCGCCCCAGTGGAGGGAGAAAATGCCGAAAAAGTGGATCTGACGAACCGCTGAGCCCCATGAAGGACCGTGCTGCTGTCGAATGCTCCTGTTGCCTGCTGGCCATGGCCATGGCCTTGGCGGTCTCTTCCTTCTGTCGGGCTCAGGAAACCGTGGCCGCAGCGACGCCCACTGCCCCGGCGAAGCTGGCCCCGCCCGCGGTCGATCCTGCCTTTCCGGACGCTCCGGTCTCCCTCCCGGGTGACCATTTCGCGGTGCTGCGAACCCAATCGCCTTTCCGGCGTTCGCTCAATCTCGCCGAAACCTACACCTTGAAGGCGGTCTCCCGCATCGGAGAAAACTCCGTCGCCACCATCTACAACCGCGAGACCAAAAAAACCTTCACGGTGGCCACCAATGGAGAGGTCAGCCCCGGGGCGGACATTCTCAAACTCGTCGAAGTCGCCGGTGCGAGCGATCTGACGACCACGGCCATTAAAATAGATGTCGCCGGTGAGACGGCCGAGTTGAAATACGCTCTGGAACAGGTCACGCCTCCCACCAAGAACACCATCGGGAGCGGGATGGCGGCAAAAGGCCCGCCCGGGGGAGCCCCCGGCAAGCCGGATGGGGAGCGTCGTGGCCCCACCCCCGAGGAGATCGAACGCTACAAAAAACTCCCGCCCGAGAAACAGGAAGTGCTCCGGGGCTACATCCGTCAGGTCATGGAGAAATACCCCGACCTGCCCCGGGAAGAACGGGGCGCGATGATTCGGGGAGCCTTGGTGCGGCTTTCCGACGGACATGATATCAAATTGGATCCCCCCAAGGATGGGGGATCCGGCGCCAGCCCAAGCGGCGGCGGTGGAGGCGATCGACGCTGAACCCGCCGCAGGCGATCGTTGCGGCTGATTCATCCCCGGGCGGCGATGATTTTCCACTTTGGGATTGGTTCCCGCCGGGTTTTCCGCCACCTTGTCATGTGGTTCTCCATCCAACGGTTTTCATGAAGCTCCTTTCCCTGATTGCATTCCTCAGCTGTCTCACGCTTGCCTCCGCATTCCCTCAATCGGACCCTGGCGGCTTCCATCCTCTCTGGAACGGGACTGATCTCTCGGAGTGGGTCAATGTGAACGGTGCCCCCGAAACCTGGTCGGTCGCGGAACCCGGCGTCATTCATTGCACCGGCAAACCCATCTGCGCCCTCCGCACGCCGCGTCTTTATGAAAATTTCATCTTCGAGCTGGAGTGGCGCCACCTCAAGCCGGGCGGGAATGCGGGGGTCTTCATCTGGAGCAGTGCCCTCGCGGCGCGTGGTCAACCGTTCCTCCGGGCCATCGAGGTCCAGGTCCTGGACCATGGCTACAACTCCAAGGGAAAGAACGAATGGTACACCACCCACGGAGATGTGTTTCCGATCCATGGCTCGACCATGGAACCCTTCGGCCGGCACAACGGTCAGCGCAGCTTTCCCTCCGAGGAACGCTCCAAACCCTCGCCCGAATGGAACCATTACCGGATTGATTGCCGCGACGGGGTGCTGCGTCTCTCGGTGAACGGCCGGGAAGTCTCCGGGGGGGAGAAATGCGTCTGGCGCAAAGGCTACATCGGGCTGGAATCAGAAGGGTCGCCGGTCGAGTTCCGCAACCTCCGCATCCAGGAGTTGCCGCCTTCCGCGCCCCCCCCAACGGCGGATCAATCCGCCCCTCTGGAGCCAGGGTGGCGTCAACTTTACAACGGGGTCGATCTGAGGGGCTGGCAGTCCACGCCTGCTCAAGTCGCGGGAAAGACCGGGCTTCCCGATGCCTGGGAGTCAAAGGACTGGAGGCTGGTCTTCTCGCCCCGCGAGTCCGGTCCCACCAGTGGCGTGGCCTGGGCATTCGGGCCGTTTGCTGATGTCGAACTCATCATTGATGTCCGGCTTCCCAAGCCTGCCGAGGGAAAGGAAGCTGCGGAACCGGAACTCGAAGGCGGACTCATGCTGGGAGGCGGCACCGTAGGCCCCTCGATTGTCTTCGGCGCTCCCTCACGACAGGGGTTGGCTTTGCTCACCCAACCGGCGGACCGGGGAAGCTGGCACCGCCTTCATCTCCAGATGACCAAGGACAAACTTTCGGTCCAGGTTGATGGGCAGCCTGCGGGAGAGGCTCTCGGTTATGAGCGAAATGCCGGTCGTGCCGACTGGCCGCTCGGACTGGTCGATTTCGGACGCGGCATGGAGTGGGCGAATCTGTATGTCCGGCCGGTCCAGCCCTGAACCGGGCCGGAGTGGCAAAAAACAAGCCCCGTTTGCCGGCCGGGGCCGACGAACGGGGCTGTCATCAAGAATCCTGGGTGGCGATCAGGCAAGCTCGGTTTTGTGCAGGATCGCCCAGTCGTCCAAGTTGTTCAGGTTGACGGCGTCCTTGATGGTGCCGTCATCGGAACGGCCGCAGGCCCCGAGAATTTCCGACCGGGTGTCATCGGTGTGAATGTAGCCGGTGATGGCCGCATTGAGCTGGTCCACCGCGTCCTGGTCAAGCGATCCGCCCTTCTTTGAGAGAATCCAGCTTTCCAACTCGACATAGGTTGGCTTCTGCTCTGCAATGTAAGCAAGAAAGGCTTCCCGGTCGATGCCGAGTCCGTCGAGGACCATCTGGTCATAGCCGGCCCCGCAGGCGGGGTAGTCGGAGTGCAGTTTGCCGGCCGCGCCGAGGGACGCCTTCAGCCAGAGGCGCGGAAGATGAAGGACACCGAGAGGACCGGCGACGCCGGAGCTGATCAAAGGAACGATTTGGCTCATGAGATGGGATAGGATGTGATGGGTTGGGCTTGTCCCCCGGATTTTTTTTTGTCGGGAGACGGAATGGAGGGGCAGTTTACAGCTTCCCCGACGACTCCCGCAATGCTTATTTGCATTCACGCCGAGTGGTTGAGTCCGGAAAAACGGAAACCTAGACCGCTTCAAAGGTTACGGTGCGAGGGGGCGGGCGATGAATTCCACCCCTCCCAGAACGGGTGGATGCGAACTGCCGGAGGACGGAACCAGCTCGATCCGGAGTTCCGCGCCAACGGGAATGTCCGGGAATTCTTTGATCACCATGGCGGCATCGGCTGTGGCTTCCCGGGCGATGTCGAATTCTTTCAGGACTGTTCTGCCTTGGAGGCGGACGTCGAAGCGACGGGAACCCGGCGGCAAATTTTCCGGTTCGCTGAAATAGAGCCTAACCGTGTGGGCGAGGGGAGGGAAATCCACTTTCAACAGCGCCTCCTGCCGGGGCGGGGCAGCGGCTGGCGTGGACTTGGTGTCCTGCAAGGGCAGGGGACGACGCAGCGATGGCGTAATGATGATCTCACCCGCACCGGACATGCCGGAAGCACCGATCCAGGAGGAACCTGAGCCACCATCCATGACACGGCTGCTGTGGCGCCGGTAATAGGTCGCGGGGATGGCGGGGCCTTCCACACCGATACGGGGTGAGTTGCCGGCGCTGCTGGCGGGATGTTCCAGCCAGAGAGTTCCATCGGGAGCGCGGCGGCTGCCGGGGGCGCCGAAGTTGATGCCGGCCCGCAGCACACGGTCTCCCTGGCTGCCGTCGATGCCGAACTGGTTGTAGGTCCACATTTCCATCTCGGGCATGTGGATCAGGGCGAGGGACGTCTGGTTCTGATAGGCGCAACTGCAGGTGCGGGTGTAGTCCGGCGCATTGAGCACGCCATTGGCGACAACGAGGTTGGAAGTGCAGCCGGACTTGAATCCGCCGAGGTTTCCGGTGCCGCTCATCGTGTCCAGATCGTAATAGCCCGCCGCTCCGGATCGGTAGGTCAGGAGGTGCTCGCTGGCGATGATGGTGTTGCAGCCATAGGTGCGGTTCAGTCGCAGCGGCTCATTCCTGCCGGTGAGGGGATTGGTCACCAGCCGGGGTTGGCCGGTGAGGAGATCAAACACCCCGCCGGAGTTGGAGTAGGAATTCGCGCCGGTGAAGATGCTGCCATGGTGCAGGATGCAGGGGCCAGTGTAGGAGCGCTTCAAGTCCTGCCAGAGCAGGGAGCCGGACTTTCCTTGGTACGCCGCCATGCCGTCTCTGGATTCGGAAGCCAGGCGGTCTTTGGCGCTGGCCCCGGCCTGGATCAGCACATCGTGCTTCGCTGAATACCCCAGCCAAGTGCCGAAGAGATCCTGTTCCACCTGCCACTTTTCCTGCCCGGTCAGGGCATCAAAGGCCACGATGCGGTAATTTGTGGGAAGGTCCGTCCCCCGACGCCGGAGCAGGTCTTCGCCATGGGAAGTGAGCTTGTCGAGGCAATAGATCAGGCCACCCCCGGCAACGATGCCGTTGTGGAGGAATCCGTAGCGCGCTTTCGCCCGCCACAGCAGCCGCCCGTCATGCCGGTTGAAGACGGCAAGTCCGTTGCTGGCCGAACAGTCCTCAATGGTGGCTTCCTCCCGGCTTTTGGCCCCGCCGAGGCGCAGGCTCGCCTGCGAGAAATCGTCACCACCGATCAGAAGATCCCCGATCACCCCGATGAAACCCC